>NZ_JBTTIO010000066.1:0-63616 GCF_058323355.1 Thiogranum sp. | reverse complement strand
ACCTGCTGTTCATGGCGCTGGTCGCGTTCGCGGCAGGAAATCTCAACAGTTACGGCCGTTTTGCAGCCGCGGCGTTCACACCCGTATGGCTGAAGGTGGTGCTGATCACCGCAGCGCTGGTGATTTCGCCGCAGCTGGAAGAACCCATGGTCGGCGTGGCCTGGGGCGTGTTCGTGGCCGGTTTCGTACAGCTGCTGTTTCTGCTGCCGTCACTGGCGCGGATTCGGCTGTTGCCACGACCTCGCTGGGGCGTGCGTGATGCAGGCGTGAGAAAGATTTTGAAGCTGATGGTGCCAGGCATCGTCGGTTCTTCCGTCTCCCAGATCAATCTGTTGTTCGATACCTTACTGGCCTCATTTCTGGTGACCGGCAGTGTCAGCTGGCTGTACTATGCCGACCGGCTGGTGGAATTCCCGCTGGGGATTTTCGGTATTGCACTGGCGACAGTCATTTTGCCCGTGTTGTCACGTGCACACGCCAGTGGTTCCGGCAAGCAGTTTGCGCATATTGTCGATGCCAGCTTGCGCTGGGTGTTGCTGATTGGCATACCGGCCATGGCGGGTCTGATGTTGCTGGCGCGCCCTGCCATATCGACACTTTTTGAACACGGCCAGTTTGCGGGCAATGATGTCGATATGGCGGCTCTGGCACTCCTGGCCTACGGTTTTGGCCTGCCCGGGTTCATGCTCACCAAGGTGCTGGCCCCGGCCTTCTATTCACGCCAGGATACGGTAACACCGGTAAAGATCGCCATACGTGCGATGATCGCCAATATGGTGATGAACGTGTTGTTCGTGGTGCCGATGGTTCTGCTGGAGGTGCCTGGCGCGCATGCCGGTCTGGCGTTGGCGACCGCATTGGCGGCGTACCTGAATGCGGCGTTGCTGTTCAGGGCGCTGCGGCGTGCTGAAGCGATCCATCCACAGCCTGGCTGGGCGCGGCTGCTGGTACAGATCCTGGTTGGCGTGGCAATCATGCTGGCCGTGGTCGGCACGGGTATGCCGGATACGGCACAATGGGCCGGGCTGGATACGGTTGGCCGGGTAACACAGCTCAGTGTGTGGGTTGTCGCCGGGGTGGTCAGTTACCTGCTGGCACTGAGACTGGTTGGCGTGAAGCTGTCCACCTTTCGCGCGCCGGTGGAGAAAGCGGCCGGCAATCCATGACATGACGGTTTCGATCATTATAATTCACGGTTTTCTGTAGACTGATGCGACTGATACGGGGTCTTCACAATATGCCTGCCGCGCAGCGTGGCTGTGCGCTGACAATCGGCAATTTCGATGGCGTGCATCGCGGGCACCAGGCGGTGCTGGAACAGTTGCATGCGCGTGCTGCCGAATTGCAGTTGCCCGTCACGGTGATGGTGTTCGAGCCAACGCCGCAGGAATATTTTTCGCCCGCTACAGCGCCCGCGCGCCTGCAACGGCTGCGCGACAAGTTGACGCTGTTTCATGAGCTGGGTGTAGAGCAGGTCGTCTGCCTGCGCTTTGACCAGCGCCTGGCGGAACGTGATGCCGCGGCGTTCGTGCAGGATATCCTGGTGGATGGACTGGATGTGCGTCACCTGGTAATCGGTGATGATTTCCGTTTTGGCAAGGGCCGTAGCGGGGATTTCCCTTTTTTGCAGCAGGCGGGCCAGGCGCACGGTTTCGAGGTGGTCAGTACCCGGACCCATGTCGAGGCCGGTGAACGTGTCAGCAGCACGCGTATCCGCGAGGCGCTGGCTACCGGTGAGCTGAACACAGCACAACAGCTGCTGGGTCGTCCTTACCGGATTTGCGGAAGGGTGGCGCCGGGCCAGCAGCGCGGTCGTACGATCGGTTTTCCGACCGCCAATGTGCACTTGCACCGTGCTGTGTCTCCCCTGCGTGGTGTGTTTGCCGTGCGGGCACATGGCCTCGGTAACAGCCATGTGGCCGGTGTTGCCAACCTTGGCACACGGCCCACCGTGTGCGGTAGCGAAACGGTGCTGGAAACGCACCTGTTCGATTTCGACCGGGATATCTACGGGCACTATGTGGATATTGAATTTTGCAGCAAGCTTCGCGACGAAAAGAAATTTGAATCGTTCGAGGCACTGAAACAGCAGATAGCGCAGGACGCCGAGCAGGCGCGACAGTTTTTCAGCGAGTGAGTACACGAGTGAGTAATTACAAAGACACCCTTAATCTGCCAAAGACCGCATTCCCGATGAAGGCGAATCTCGCCAACCGGGAGCCGGAAATGCTGAAATACTGGGATGAAATCGACCTCTATGCCAGCCTGCGCTCACAGGGTAAAGGGCGGCCAGGATTCGTGCTGCACGATGGCCCCCCGTACGCCAATGGCGATATTCATATTGGTCATGCCGTCAACAAGATCCTCAAGGACATCATTGTAAAGAGCAAGGCGCTGTCTGGTTTCGATGCGCCCTATGTGCCGGGCTGGGATTGCCATGGCTTGCCCATCGAGCTGAATGTCGAGAAGAAAGTCGGCAAGGTAGGGCGCAAGGTGGATGCCTCGACCTTTCGCGCAAAATGCCGGGACTATGCACACAGGCAGGTCGATGGCCAGCGCAGGGACTTTATCCGGCTGGGTGTGATCGGAGACTGGGAACATCCCTATCTCACCATGGACTACCGTTTTGAGGCCGACATTATTCGTGCGCTCGGGCGCATTATTGCCAACGGCCACCTGAACAAGGGTTACAAGCCGGTGCACTGGTGTACGGATTGCGGTTCCGCACTGGCGGAAGCCGAAGTGGAGTACGAGGACAAGACCTCGCCAGCCATCGATGTACGCTTTTCCGTGCTGGATGAAGAAGTCTTGCTGGCGCGCTGCCACCATCCCGAAGGACACAAGGGTGAAGGCCCGATATCCGTTGTTATCTGGACCACGACACCCTGGACGCTACCGGCCAACCGTGCTGTCTCGGTCAACCCTGAACTGGACTATGCGCTGGTGCAGGCGGACCTGGGCCGTGGTACGGAACGCCTGTTGCTTGCCGAGGCCTTGTTGAAGGATGCCATGCTGCGTTACGACTGTGAGCAGTACCAGGTGGTGGCCTACTGCAAGGGTGCGGACCTTGAGCACCTGAAGCTGGGGCACCCTTTCTACGATCGCGAAGTACCGGTAATTCTCGGCGATCACGTTACCACCGAGGCCGGTACCGGCGCCGTACACACCGCGCCCGGACACGGTCAGGATGACTATGTGGTCGGTCAGCGCTATGGCATTCCGGTCGATAACCCGGTGGGTGCAAACGGTGTGTTTCTGGAAGACACAGAACTGTTTGCGGGCAAACATGTCTTTTCCGCCAACGACGATGTCATCGACGTATTGAAAGCGAAGGGTGCGCTGGTACACGTCGAGGCGTTGCGTCACAGCTACCCGCATTGCTGGCGCCACAAGACGCCGATTATTTTCCGCGCCACACCGCAGTGGTTCATCAGCATGGAGCAGAACGGTCTGCGCAAGGCCGCCCTGCAGGCAATTAACGAGGTGGAGTGGATGCCGGACTGGGGTCAGGCGCGCATCGAAGGCATGGTGCAGGGCCGGCCCGACTGGTGTATTTCCCGGCAGCGCACCTGGGGTGCCCCGATTGCGCTGTTTACGCATAAACAGACCGGTGAACTGCATCCCGATACGGCGCGTTTGATCGAGGAAGTTGCGCTGCGTGTGGAACGGCACGGTATCGATGCCTGGTTTGAAATGGACGCGGCCGAGTTGCTTGGCGATGAAGCAGACCAGTATGACAAGGTCGCCGATACGCTGGATGTCTGGTTTGACTCCGGCGCCAGCCACCAGTGTGTGCTGGAACGACGTGAAGAGCTGGGTTTTCCCGCAGATCTTTACCTGGAAGGCTCCGACCAGCATCGCGGCTGGTTCCAGTCTTCCCTGCTGACCTCAGTGGCCATGCACGGCAAGGCGCCCTACCGGCAGGTGCTGACCCACGGTTTCACAGTGGATGCCAAAGGCCAGAAAATGTCCAAGTCAAAGGGCAATGTGGTCGCGCCACAGAAGGTGGTCAACAGCCTGGGTGCGGACATCCTGCGCCTGTGGGTTGCCGCAACCGATTACCGCAATGAAATGAACGTGTCGGACGAGATTCTGAAGCGTACGGCGGACGCCTACCGACGCATGCGCAACACGGCGCGCTTCCTGCTTGCCAACATCAACGGCTTCGATCCGGCACAGCACCTTCTGGCGCCGACGGATATGTTGATGCTGGACCGCTGGGTCGTGGCGCGTGCCGCGCAATTGCAGGATGAAGTCACGCGTGCCTACGAAACCTACGAGTTCCACCATATTTACCAGAAGGTGCATAACTTCTGCGCCAACGACCTGGGTGGTTTCTATCTCGATGTCATCAAGGATCGCCAGTACACCACGCAGCCGGACAGTGTGGCACGGCGTTCCGCACAGACGGCCATGTACCACATCGTGGAAGCGCTGGTGCGCTGGCTGGCGCCGATCCTGAGTTTTACCGCCGAGGAAATCTGGCGCAACCTGCCGGGTAAGCGTGACAGGTCCGTGTTGCTGTCGACCTGGTCTGAATTGCCCGGGATGTTCCCGGCGGGCGATGAAGCCGCGGCGCGCTTTGACATGGCCTACTGGCAGGATGTACTTGCAGTACGCGAGGCGGTTGGCAAGGAGCTTGAGAAGTTGCGCGTGGCGGGTGACATTGGTTCATCACTGGACGCCGAGGTCGACCTGTATTGTGACCGTGCCTGGCTGGAGAAACTCGGCCGTCTCGAAGATGAGCTGCGTTTTGTGCTGATTACCTCCTATGCCAGGTTGCACCCGCTTGATGAAACGCCGGCACAGGCCGTGAGTGCTGACCTGAATGGTGCAGAACTGGGGATTCTGGTGCAGCCGTCCGAACATGCCAAGTGTGTGCGTTGCTGGCATCACCGCGAAGAAGTCGGTGCCAGCAGTCAGCACCCCGAACTGTGCGGACGCTGTATCGACAATGTCGATGGCGATGGAGAGTCACGGCATTTTGCCTGACATCGTGTACTGACGTGAAAAAATGGTTGGCATTTGCCCTGCTTGTTGTCGTACTGGACCAGTTGACAAAATCACTGGCAAATAACCTGCTGGCGTATGGTCAGCCACTGGCTGTTTTCCCTTCCTTTAACCTGACCTTGTTGTACAACCGTGGTGCGGCATTCAGTTTTCTCAGTGAAGCATCGGGCTGGCAGCGCTGGTTCTTTGTTGTGGTTTCAGCGGGTGCGGCAATATTCCTGACGCTCTGGTTGCGTCGCCTGAAGTCGGGCCAGACCCTGCTTGCTTTTGCGCTGGCACTGGTGCTGGGTGGTGCGGTTGGAAACCTGATTGACCGCCTGTGGCTGGGTTATGTGGTGGATTTTATCCAGGTGTATTACCGGGAGTTCTACTGGCCGGCCTTCAATATTGCCGACTCGGCTATTACAACAGGCGCAGCACTGCTGATCTGGGACAGCCTGTTTACACCACGGGACGCAGATTGATATGACCATTTCTGTCGGTTGCCGCGTGACCATGCACTATGCCCTGCGCCTGGCAGATGGCATGGAAGTCGACAGCAGTTTCGCTGACGAGCCGGTGACGTTCGTCATGGGTGAGGGTGAACTCGACAAGGGGCTGGAGCTTGCCTTGTATGGTTTGTTGCCAGGCAAGCAACAGACACTGACGCTGATGCCGGGACAGGCCTTTGGCACACGCAGTGAAGAGGCGGTCAAATGGATGGATCGTGCGGTCTTCCCGGCTGATATAACACCGGCGCCCGGGCAGATCGTCGGTTTTACCGACGAGCAGGGCCAGGAAATTCCCGGTGCTGTACTTGATGTACACGATGACCGGGTAAAGGTCGATTTCAATCACCCGCTGGCCGGTCGCGAGATCGTTTTTGAAGTGGAGATTCTTGCCGTGGAATACCCGCCACTTGATGAGGAGTAGCGCCGTACGGTCTGGTAAGTGGCTATAATTTTATACAAGTGGATGTTATTTCATATTCGTCATTCCGGCGCAGGCCGGAATCCAGAGAAGTGGGTCGTTGGTAGGCCTTGATCCCGGCTTACGCCGGGATGACAGTAGTACTTCACAGGAAATTCTTATGCAGGTAATGCTGGCTAACCCACGTGGCTTCTGTGCCGGAGTAGACCGCGCAATCGATATTGTCGAGCGTGCGCTGGAGCTGTTTGGTGCGCCAATCTATGTGCGGCATGAGGTGGTACACAATCGCTATGTCGTCGGTAACCTGCGTGACCGCGGCGCCGTATTTGTCGATGAGCTGAATGAAGTGCCGGATAATGGAACGGTAATTTTCAGTGCGCACGGTGTGTCGCGTGCTGTGCAGGAAGAGGCAAGGCAACGGGGCCTGCGTGTCTTTGACGCGACCTGTCCGCTGGTGACCAAGGTGCACATGGAGGTTGCGCGCTACAGTCGGGATGGACGGGAGTGCATCCTGATCGGGCATGAAGGTCATCCTGAGGTGGAAGGCACGATGGGGCAGTATGATACCTCCACTGGTGGGCGGATTTACCTGGTGGAAGACATTGACGATGTTGAGCGGCTGGCAGTCCATGATAGTTCCCACCTTAGCTATGTCACGCAGACGACACTGTCGATGGACGATACGGCCCGGGTGATTGATGCGCTGCGCGCGCGTTTCCCCGACATTGAAGGACCGCGTAAGGATGATATCTGCTATGCCACCCAGAACCGCCAGGACGCTGTCCGCAAGCTGGCCGGGCAGGTGGATCTGGTGCTGGTGGTTGGTTCGCCAAACAGTTCCAATTCAAACCGCTTGCGTGAGCTGGCCGAGCAGCGCGGGGTCACGGCCTATCTCATCGATGGGCCGGAGCAGATAGAACGCGAGTGGTTGCAGGACAGCCCGGTGGTTGGCGTGACAGCCGGCGCCTCGGCACCGGAAGTGCTGGTGCAACAGGTTATAGCGCGCCTTGAGGAATGGGGCGCGGCCGGCGTTCAGGAGCTTGCCGGCCGCGAAGAAACGATCACCTTTGCCATGCCGAAGGCGTTACGGCTTACCAGCAATCCGTCGCAGTAACGCCTGAAGTTGCAGTTAGCACATCCTTCACGCCTGTGCTTGTCAGAGTCAGTATTCCGCATTTGTCACTGTCCTGCGGACCGCCTGCAACAGGTGTGGCCCGGAGGGTATACGCTGAATTGCTGGCGGCGCTGATTGACAGGGTATAGGTTGGCGTTCCACCATCGATCGGACACTGTGCCGGGAAAATGTCGCCAGCGTTAGTGCCCAGCGAGGCACCGGTGAACGTGTTGTTGGCCGTGTAGTAGCGTTCCAGCGCATTCGCGAGACCAAGCAGGGAACCCTGACAGTCTGCACGCCGTGATTTTCGAACCTGATCCTGGTAGGCCGGGTAGGCAATACTGGCCAGGATAGCGACGATGGCAACGACGATCATAAGTTCGATGAGCGTAAATCCTGTGCTGTGTTTCATGTCGTTCTCCCGTTCATTCCGGTGGTTTCCATGTTGTTAGCGGCCGCGCTTGTCGTAAGTGCCGGGTAGCAGCCAGAGTTCTGTTGCTATGCGCTTTCCGTTATACATCGTAAACTTCGCACCTATCTTGATGCCGGGTCTTAGCCGGCCCAGTGAATCCGATACACGGGAGAGTGAGTGCAGAGTAACGTTTTCGTCCAGGTAGAACTGCATGTCACTGATCACGAGTTCGCGCGTCCCAAGATCCACCCGATCAAGGGTTCCCGATACCGGGAAGCCGTCTGGGTAATGGTCCGGCAGGGAGCCGCTGTTCGCTGTCGTGGCGAACAGCATGGCGGCCAGGGTAATGGTATAAAGTAACTGCTTCATGTTCTGTCTCCTGATCAGGGGTTACAGCAAGAGTTCTTCCCAGGAATATCGGCCAGTATCCGGCCCCGTTATATCCTGAATCTCTGTGGTTTCAACGCTGCTGCCGTCAGTGGTTTCAGTGGTTGCAACGTAGCGTTTGTTACCCAGGTTCACGGGTGAAGTCGGCAGTCCGGTGATTTGCTGGCCGGCGGCGGCAGCACCACCTACCTCATCGAGACTGCTCAGGGTGCCGTCGCCATTCAGGTCAAATGCCACTTCGTCCGGTTGTCCGCCATTGATCCATTTGGCGACCATCAACCAGCCACTGCCACCGTAGTTGCATGGGTTATTGTCCGGAATGGTGGTATTGAAGAACACCAGGTCGCCACGGATTACCGGGTCGGTGATAACCCGTTCTCCCGCAGTAAAGTCCATAAACCAGCCTTTGTCTGCTCCCGCATAATTCACGGTATTGTCCGTCAGAGTCCGCCCGCTAACCGACTCGGTGGAGACATCGGTGCCGATGATTTGCTGGACAAGGTCGCTACGCGTCAGATTGTCGCTTCCGGAATCCCAGATACCGTACATCGACTGGGTATTGGTCGTGCTGATATCGCCTGTTGTGAGGTACTGGCCGGTACCGAAGATGACCAGCGTATTGGGGTTATTGGTCACCGACGTAGGCTGATCCGAGTTGCGCACAATAACCGGCATCGTAGTGATTTGCTGGTTACTTGCCGTGGTGAACAACGGGGTGGGTGTTGCACCTGCCTTGTAGGCGACATCCCAGTTGTTGCTATTTGATCCGGACAGGTCAAAGGCCCACATGTTGCCTTTCAGGTCGCCTGCATAGACCCGGTCGGCAAAACCATCGCCATCGCTGTCGATAACGGCTGGTGTTGCAAGGCCGTTGCGGTCGGTGGTTGAACCAACGCCGGTCGGGATTTTGATGTAGTCGCTGGCAGGCGTCCATGTTCCATCGAGTCCTGCTTCGAGGAACAGGATAAACAATGTTGATTGCCCGGATCCGGTGTCGTTATAACCATTGCCGAAAATGGCCGCCCAGCGAATGGATCCGCTGGCGCCTTCCAGTGGAACAATAGAAGGACGGCTGAATGTGAAACCAAGGTCAGCATCATCGGCATTGGTGAATTCCCACATAACCGTGTTCGCTGGCACGGAGCTGCTTTCGCTAATGGTTGTCGGGTCGGTGACGTCAAGCGCAAACAGGCCGCGTCCGCCACCCCGCAGTGAGCCTACCAGCACGGTTTTCCAGCCGACAGTGCCGGTCGGCGTGGTTTGTATATAGGCATCGGCGATTGAGACAGTCTGGTCAACATAGTAGCGGTGGCTGTAGCCGGGGTCGCTGAGGTAGTGCAGCCCCTCGGCGGCGTTGGTTGAGAACAATGTACCCGGCACATAAGCAAACAATTCATCACCGCTGGACTGAAGGAAGGCATGCAGCATGCCATCGTTACCGCCTGCATACACAACGCCGGTACGGTTCGCGTAGGCGGTCTTGAAGTCGGTATAGGTTGATCCTGGCGTGCTCGGGAAAGGCGCGATATCGGGCCAGTTTGATTCCGGCTGGCCGGCAAACACAGGTCCGGAGTGCAGGATGTCGCCGAGCCGACTGTCGCGCTCGCGCAGGCTCTTGGTGTTGAATGTATTCGAGCCATCAGTATATGAACAGGTGCCGGCTGTCGAAGGTTCGCAGTTGCGGTCGCCACGCAGGTGTGCGAGCCGGGCCATTCCGGTTGCTTCATTGTCCAGTGACCCGCTTGAATTCGTCCGGAAGTCATTTTTTTGCGCCGTTGACAGGGTGCTCCATTGCAGCGCAATACCGTCCGTTCCGTTGTGGGTGAGAATGGTTCTTGGGTTGGTTGACAGATTCCGGCTGTCTAGTTGCGCGGCCGCTGACCATGACCTGTTCGGGTTAATAACGCCGGTATTCGGGTCTAGCGGGAACGCCAGCATGTCGCCACTCCAGCGTTCACTGTTGAACAGTGCAAGGTAGACCTCTGAGTTGGTGCTGAGTGAACCGGTGTTAAAAGCAACCGAGGCTGCAGAACCCGTGCGGCCGCTGATGGATGCCAGTGCGCCGCGCAGGCTGGTGATGAGCTTGTCGGCACTCTTTGCACTCAGGAACTCGCCACGGCTGTTCCAGGCCGCATGGCGCATATCATCGATTTTCTCGGGGTCACCCGCATCAGCATCCGGCCAGGTGAACGGACTGACCGTGTCTGTCGGCATGTCGGCATCGGAAAGAGTGCCGTCTACACCGAAAGCGATCGTATAGGTCACCATATGCTGTGCATCATTTTCATCGACACCGGCCATTGTGGGTACGTTGTTGGTGACGGACGGGCGAAGGTCGGTTTCATAATAATGCATGGTGATGTCTGCCAGCGTGTTGCTGTAGATGTCGCCATAGGGTCCGCTGTCCGGTGAGTCCCAGGCTGTATCGTTATCACCATCCTCGTTGTCACTGCTGGCCGAAGGCGCAGCGTTGTCGGTAAGGTCAAAGCCACCGTTGTAAAAACCGTCGGTCATAATGACACTGAAATTCTGCTGGCATTCACCACCATTACCTGAAGGGGCCGCAGGACAGGTTCCTGAAATGGTGTTTGCTTCACAGGCGATATAGCGGCCCACATCATTTGTAGTAATGCGAAGCGGCGTCGATCCTGACGCGTTGAAGTCGTATACAGCATCCAGCAACGCGCCCTTGTTGCCGGATGTGATGTCACTGTTCATTTGTTGCAGGGGAGTGTTGACGCCATTGTTGTTCCACAGGGTTTTCAGCCCCATGTTGGCCTCGTTGGTCGCGGCAATGACCTGGCCATAGGCTGCCTTGGCGACATACTCGCGCTTGCGGTAGTAAGAGAACCAGTTGGCGAAATTCTGTATTTCCTCGTTATAGTCGCAAACCGGGGCTGCGGCGCAGTCGCTGCGGTTGGCGCTGCCTGTATAGGGGCCCCCGGCACTGCGTATTTCAACCAGGGTGTGTGCATCGCCAGGGTCAACGACGCCATTGGTATTGCTGTCTGTCCAGGTGTAGTAGCGGGCAGGGTAGAAGTTGTTGACGGTAAACATACCCAGGCCTTGGTTGAGGCCGTAGTCCGTGTTGTAGCTGGTTGTTGCAGTCAGATCAACGGTGCCGGCAGCGGGGTTTGCCGGGTTGACCATGGCGGCAGTTGGTACGCTGTTTGTGTAGGTGTTCCCCCCGGGGTCTTCACCGGGCCACGGGACATAGGTGACAGCAGGGTCATAGTAGAGGGTGTTATAACCGGAAAACCATGCGCGCCAGACGCCGCCTGTCGGTGCCGGTTCACCCAGTGCGATTAGTTGTTCCTCTGTGGGGACAATCCAGAAATAATCGTTTTCCGGGGCCGGGTGCGTGTAGAAATAGCCAAATACCAGGTTTATCAGGCCATCGGCTTCCGGGGTCATGGTGCCCCAGTCCATGCTGCCCGAGTCGTCAAGCACAAACATGATGTTGGGGTCAACACTGTTGGACAGGAACAATGGAGATGTTGCCAGTGTGCCGGGTGCCGCACGCGTTGCTGACAGAGGAGACAGGGCAAGCATGAAGATCAGGCTGCCTAGAGTGATGTAGAAGTTGTATTTTATTGTATTGCGCATGATGGGTTCCCCCTCTGTGACGAGGAAAAAATTCAGGTTAAAAAATTCGTCCGTAGTAGGAACGCAGAATGACTTCAGTGGATACACCATCGTCGTCCTGTGATGCGCCAATCCCGCGCGCCGTTATTTTGAAGACTGTTGCATCGCCCCCGCCTGGCGGTCCTCCATATCCGGTAAGGTTCAGTGCGCCCTTGAGTCCTGTTAACTTGCCGGTCTGTTTTATAAAATAACGTGGTGGTGAATAGGAGCCGGGCAGGTTCGGTGCTTCGACAGACAGTGTGTTATCCGTCCAGGTGGTGGCGTCAAGGAAGTCGGGTTCTGTCTGTGTTTCACCGAATAATCCGGCGCTGCCATCGAATGAGCCGGTTGTGACAATGCTCTCGATATAGGCTTCTGCATCGCGCATCGCGGACTCGGCGGCCTGGAAGGCCTGGTTACGGTCTTTGGTGTTGCTGGCCATGCGCTCCTGCAGAACCGTTCCACGCATTCCACTGATACCAATCATGGTCATAACCAGCAGAATCATCAGCGCAACCGCGAGCACGGCGCCGCGTTGTTTATGGTGAATGTTCCGGTTCATTCTATGCGTTCTGTTCATGATATTTATCGACCTGAATTGCGTTTCTATTTGAGTCGGTTGCGTATGCTGACAGTTGAGGTGTAGACCTGTCGTAGCCGGTTGTCGGTGGCCGTTTTTGATGTACCCAGAACATCGTAGGTCTGGCCACCAGTGGTTACGTTGTTTTCGTAGCTTCGCGCCACCAGTGCGATACGCAGGCTGACGACATTGTTCATGTTGCTGACATCGTTGGCGTTGACGTATCGGTTGGCGGAACCCGAACCATCGATATCTTCCCCGTACAGAACCTGGAAGTCCTCTATGCCATCGACCAGTTCATCGCCATTCCGGAACAATGCCGGCTGACCGGAAGCGCCGGCAGCGATGTTGTATGTAATTTGCTGGACACGGTATACGCTGGCATTACCATCGTAGACTTTGGACAGGCAGTGGGCGTTGGCGCCGGGACAACCACTATTCCCCATGGGGTTGTAGTTCCCCGGGCTTCCAACGCCGGTGTTGTGAACCAGAATGCCGGATGTGCCCGGGTCAGTACTTATCTGGAAGATGTCGCCTGAAGTACAGTCACTCACAATCACAATATCAAACTGATTCAGGCCATTGCTGGAGGAAACCTTGATAGTGGCGGAAGCCTCTGGGCCAAACGGCGCTTCCACCTGCATACCACTGTCGAAGCCGCCGGCAAGAACCAGTGTATCGGGCAAGGCGCCGCCCTCGGTTCCCCCGACCCCGCCATTATTAGAGAAATCGATATACCCTGCGCCAGCGCTGTCCAGGTTGTTGGTGACTTTGCTGATATCATCCGCACAGCCCCAGAAGTCCGCCATGCGAATGTCCCGGGCCAGAATCTCGGTTGCAAAACGGCCATTTTCCTGGAGCTGGGCTACGGCTTCATTGGTGCGGTAGCTGACTTTTGTGCTGGAGGATATCTGTATCACACCGCCAAGCAGAATCACGCTCAACAGCATGGCGATCATGACCTCGACCAGCGTCAGGCCGGATTCCCGGGATCGGTTTGTTATCGTTGAATATGTCTTCATGGCTGGAAACTCGTAACGAAGGTGGATGTGCTTCCGTCCCCAACCTCGGTCCAGGAGATAGTGATAACGAATTGTGTGCCGGCACCGTCACAGCCCGCAGTTGCCGGGTCACTGTCGAGGCAGACAATGCCGGCGCCATCCGGTAACAGCCTGGTGACGGTATTGCTCCAGTTGGCCAGGTCGTTTTGCGCCATGTCAGCGGTTGAACACCCGGCTGTTGTTGTGCAACCGGCCACAGTGGTAGGGAGGCCGGCGCTGGAGTCAAATTCGTAGTTGCCATTTATCACTGCTGCAGTGTTGGCGCGCATGCGGTCGGCAATGTCATAGGCCAGAATGGTTGCCTGGGAACGCAGGAACGCGCTCTGGTTGTTACGCAGGGAGGTGGCCTGCAATCCGGCCAGGCCGAGCAGCCCGATCGACAGGATGATGACGGTCACCAGAACCTCGATCATGGTGAAGCCCTGTTGCTGTGGCCGCTGGCCTGATGTGGTGATGTATTTTGTACCTGGCATGAGTCGTTGTCCGCTACATTTCCTGATGGTTAACAGCTGCTGGTGTCTTTGGAGATGTTGATGCGCCCGGCACCGCGGATATCGATGCTGCGCCCGACTTCACCGGTGCGGTCATCGCAAAGTGTCAGCGTGTCGGTGACAGTGGCAAAGCCACGCGAGTCGTAGGTAATTGCGCTGAGGGCTGTGCTTGTCAGCGTGGTTGTGCCTGACAGTGCTTCAGCCGCCACGACGATTTCGTCCGGTGCATCGGGTGTTCCATCCCGGTTTTTGTCCACCCAGACTATCCAGCCCACCGACCAGTCTGTGCCGCCGGTGCAGGTGGGGGTTGCCGTGGTGGAGTCGGAACTGATACAGATCTGCCCGTCGCGCTGGTACTTGATGGCGGCACTCCTGGCGATATTGATGTCGGTGGTTATCCGGTTTGCCTGCGTCACGAGCCGGTTGTCGAGGATGTAGTTCTGGAAGCTCGGCACGCCGATGGTCAGCAGGATCGCCCCGATCGCCAGGGTGATCATCAGTTCTACCAATGTGAATCCGTTTTCGCTTTTCATGATGGTGTACTTAACGTCAGTTTTTTGTCGTGGTAAATCGTATTCCGACCAGCGGACGGGGAATTGCGACGAACGGCCGTTTTTCGCCCGATCAGGGCCAAAAGCCTCCGCTTGCTCGCTCTATAGGGGCTTGATCAGGAAAAACTTGATAGTAATCAGAACGGGATAGCCCGCCGCTGGGCAGGTTAGTCGGGGTAAAGCGGGGATCAGGGCCGGTTGAGTAACCAGCGGGTGTTATAAGGGGTTGGGTAACGACTTGTTATTAAAGTAATTGTTTCACTTCTGGTATTACCCAGATCCACCCACTCAACTTCTATCGTGGTATCGCTCATTACATCAGTTGCCGAGCGGGAGAACTGGATGGTGTAGTTGCCTGATGGCGTGGATACCGACCCGTTGTCGGGTGGGTTCTCCGGAATGCCGGATAGTTCATAACTTACCGTTTTTTCATATAAATCAGACTGGATCAGACGCGCATAGGCGGTGTCCGACTGGTTCCGGCCGGAGATGGAAAGGCTGGCCTGCAGCTGCCCCAGACCCAGCCAGCCAATACTGAGCACCAGCAGGGAGATCAGTGCTTCGATGAGACTGAAACCGGTTTGTGGATGTGTCATCAGAAATCCTTCCAGCTGCCGGGGACGCGAATGAGGTGAAGTGCCGGAAAGCGCAGGGCCGTTTGCCGGGGATCCTCGACTTGTATATGGGCGATTCTGACCAGACCCGGCCCCGGGTTCAGTTGTCCATTGACAACCAGCAGGCCGACAATATCAAGAGACGTCAGGGCCAGTGGGCGGGTGCAGGGCGCGTCAACGAACACCACGCCATAGATACGAACACCGGCTGTAAATCCGGGGCAGCCGGTTTCCGCCGGGAAGTACAGCAGGCTGTGCTGGTCCGGTGTGCCGAGGCTGCGCGACCAGCGGCCTTCATTATCGAGGTCGTCCGCCGTGGCGACCCAGTAGCGACGCTGGTCATCAGGCAGGTTCTGCTGCTGGTTCGCCAGTTCAGTGTAGGCTTCCCGGTCCAGTGTGAACAGTGTGTCCCACAATTCACCGGGAAATACCATGACGCGGACAGCGCCTTCGTGTGTGTCTGTTTCAGGCGCAGGGCAACTGCCGGCGGTCAGCCAGATCGCATCGCCTGCACGCTCGCTGTCAGCATTCACGGGATAGATTTGCTGGTCAGGTGAAGTGTCTGTCAGGCAACCCTGGATAACCAGTGGCGGTGCCATTTCAGCAACGGGCGAGAGGATGCCGAGCTGGCGAAACCGGCGTGTGACCTGTACGCCCGGGCCTGAACCATCGCTGCGACCTGTCGAGGCCAGAAATGTAATAAAACGGCGCGGCAGCGGCGAGCGAAACAGTTGCAGGTCGGTACGGATCCGGCCGTCATCTGCGCTTTGTTGCCAGGCCTCCTGTTCGCTGTCGGGACGTTGCTGCCATTCCGGTTCCGGTATTTCATCGAGGCGGGATAACCGGCGTTCTATCGCGGACTCTGCCGCGATAAACAGGCGATCACGCCACTGCTGGTTCGTGTCGATATTCGCCTGGTTGATGCCTGAGCGCGCCACAGACAGGGTAAGGACCGTGGTCGCCATCATCAGTACCAGTGCAATCAGCAGCGTTGCCAGCCCGCGTTGACGGAGCGGGCAGTAGCGGGTTGTCCGGTTCATTCCACTGCCTCCCGCAATTGTGCGTTGCGCAGATCAACCCAGCGCGACAATTCCAGCGTGATTTCACTGTTCCCGGCCAAAGAAGCCTCAATACGGAATTCCACGGCACGCCGAACCAGTGCCGGTGTTTCGGGTGTGCAGGGGGCTTGCGGTTCGCTGAGGTTCATGCAGTTCGAGTAGAGCGTGAAATTCAGCTCGTCGATGACGATGGCCGCCGTCGTAACCGTTTGCCAGTAGCCACTGTTACAGGCGGATTCGGTCCCGCCATAACGTACCTGAATACGCCCCCGGCTCAGTCGATAACCGAACTGTTCGACATTGTCGTCATCCGATTCAGGGGTGCATTCACCCGCCCTGCATTGTCCTTTTCCTACCCGTCCATCACTGTCGAGATCGTAGCTGAACAGCAGGCAGGATGCAGGGGGTTCATTGTCCAGCGCGCCGCTGCGCAGGCGGTTTTCCGGTTGTTCGAAGGGGTTTTCAGCGGGCGAAACGGCAAGCGGGTCGAACGCCCAGTAACCGCTGCGGCGGATATCGGACGCAATAAGTTCCGTCACGGTATACAGCTGCTGGCGAAGATCCGCACGCGACAGTTGTGCGGTCGTGTGTCGGGCGGTTGCCGCGTAGACGGTGACAATGGCGGACAGTGCGGTCAGAGAGATAACACTGGCTATCATGAGTTCGACAAGGGCAAAACCCTTGTGACATTCGGCGCCGGCTAGCATGCCAGGTATCCCCCGGTGTCAGGCGAACAGGTGCGCACACGGCCCAGAATGCTGACAATGACACGTGTTTCGCTGTTGCGGTTTGCGAGTGAAAAAGACGTGGCGGTGGCTGTTCCGCGTATGGCTGAAAACCGCAGCAGCCGTGATGAGCCCTGACGGGGCGGCAACGTCAGGCTTATCTGCGGATAGTCGGCGGAGGTCTGAAGGTGGCTCTGGCTCAGGTCCGGTTCACCGGTCTGGCAGACAGTTGCAGCGTTGCCGCTGCTGCAGTCACAGTCCGGATTTTCACCCCAGCCGTAGCACCAGGCAGTACCCGTAACGGTAATGTTGAAATAAACCGGCTTGCGAAAGGTATAGGCATGGCTTCGCGCCTGTACGAGTTCCCGGGCAATGTCCTCTGTGGCAGCACGCAGTCGTGCATTATCCAGAAAACGCGCCATGGCAGGTGCCGCTACTCCGGCCAGCAGTGCTGTGACAGCCAGGGCGATCAGCAACTCGACGAGCGTGAAACCTTCGTGTTGCGCATCATCCATGATACGACCCCCTGAAGGTGTTCGACTTGTTCCCGTTTGTCGCGCCGAGTATAGTCGGTTTCCCGTAGCGCGCAAGGATTGCGTGCCGCGCAGAGTAACCCGTTCAGCAAAAGGAATTGCATTATGTCTGGGTATAAATCAGCCGGTTTCTCCTTACTTGAGCTTTTAACAGCACTGACCATTGTTGCGATTCTCGCGTCCATTTCAGTTCCCTCCTACAGCGGTTTCATGGCAAAGTCGCGGCGCAGTGACGCCATGTCCGTGTTATTGCAGTTACAGCTCGCCCAGCAACGCTGGCGGGCAGGGAATGCTGCTTATGCCGCTGATCTTGACGCGCTTCGCTGGTCCGGTGACCAGTCACCGAAGGGTTATTACCAGGTGCAGATCGAGCGCAGCGATGCAGCGGATTTCCTCGGCAAGGCCATCCCGCAAGGTGCGCAGCAGTCAGATGAGTGCGGTATTTTCGCCATCAATTCGCAGGGGCCGGTTGAAGATCCGCCATACGCCGGTACGGCTTGCTGGAATCGCTGATAGCCGTTTTAACCGGGTAAGCGCAGCATGAAAGCCGACGTTGTCATCGTCGGGGCCGGCATTATCGGTATGTTGACGGCGCGTGAACTCAGTGCTGCGGGGCTTTCCGTGATGTTGCTGGAACGCGGTCAGCCGGCCCGTGAATCTTCCTGGGCGGGTGGCGGTATTCTCTCGCCGCTGTATCCATGGCGTTACCCCGATGCGGTCAGCGAGCTGGCACGCCGGAGTCAGCATGCTTATCCGGCGCTGGTCGAAGCCTTACAGGAAGAAACTGGCATCGACCCCGAATATGAACCATCCGGCCTGTTGATGACCCATGTTGAGGACGTTGATGATGCCCGGCACTGGGCGCAACGTTATGCTGCTGATCTGCAAACTGTCAGTGCCTCGACAGCAAAAGAAATCGAACCACAGCTTGCCGTACCGATAAAAGATGCCCTGTGGATGCCTGATGTGGCTCAGGTGCGCAACCCGAGAATGACGCGTGCCCTGCGTGTGGCACTGGAACGTCGAGGCGTGGTGTTCCGGCGCAATGCCCGGGTGCTTGGATGGCGCTGCGAGAAGGGACGCGTCGTGGCCGCGCGTACTGTGAGTGGTGAGACAAGTGCCGGTGCTTTTGTCGTGGCAACCGGTGCCTGGACAGCCGGGTTGCTGGAGACAACCGGGTTAACCTTGCCTGTACAGCCTGTGCGTGGGCAGATGATCCTGTTCCGTGGTCCAGCGGGTCTGGTGCGCCATATCACACTGCATAAGGGGCGTTATGTCATTCCGCGACGTGATGGGCGTGTGTTGTTTGGCAGCACGCTGGAATATACAGGGTTCGAGAAGCGAACCACCCGTGAAGCCCTGGATGATCTCAGCCAGTCCGCCTGCGCACTGATGCCGGCGCTGGCAGATCTGACGATTGAATGTCACTGGGCAGGTCTGCGCCCGGGAACCCCGGACGGTATACCGGTGATTGGTGTGCATCCGGAATTGCTCAACCTGTATGTGTGTGCGGGGCATTTTCGAAATGGCGTGGTGCTGGGGCCGGCTTCGGCGCGGTTGCTGGCTGATCAGCTTGTCGGGCGCCAGCCGGAACTCGATGCGATGGCTTATCTGCCTGAAGTTATAGCAGCAAAATCCATGAACTAGTCGATCTGGACTTCGTCTAAAATGCCAGCGTATACTAACACCATGGTTAAGTTATCACCTATTGATCTGCTCGACGAAAGCACGGCCAGCGACAAGCTGCTGGCTGCGGGAATCCAGTTGACCCGCCAGCGTGTACACATTGCCCAGGTACTGTTAACCGCTCACCAGCATCTCAGTGCTGACCAGGTGCTGGAGCAAATGAAACAGACGGGCAGGCCGGTTTCAAAAGCGACGGTCTACAACACGCTGGGGCTGTTCGCGGCGAGGGGTATCCTGCGCGAGGTCATTATTGACCCGAGCCGGGTGTTTTACGACACCAACAGCACACCGCATCACCATGTCTACAACACCGCTACCGGTGAGCTGTCCGATATCGATGCGCAGGACATCCTGGCCGAACAACTGCCT
Source organism: Thiogranum sp. (assembly GCF_058323355.1). Lineage (NCBI taxonomy): Bacteria > Pseudomonadati > Pseudomonadota > Gammaproteobacteria > Chromatiales > Ectothiorhodospiraceae > Thiogranum > Thiogranum sp. The sequence goes on along the minus strand of NZ_JBTTIO010000066.1, from coordinate 44,492 downwards.
GAGCTACCCGAAGGCACAGAACTCGAGGGTGTGGATGTCGTCATCCGCGTTCGGCCGGCTGGCTGAACAGGTCAAATTCCAGGGAAGGTCTGATTAATCCGAAATCGTCATTCCGCAGGCCGGAATCCAGGAAATTCAACACCCTGGATCCCGGCCTGCGCCGGGATGACGAATTGATCAGACCTTCCCTAACAATGCAGTCCTGAAAACGAGCCGCTGGAATGTCCGCGCGGCCGCGGGTTATTTGCGCCCGCTTTACACGTGATGACGCCGGGAGGAAATGAGCATGGCAGGTGGTGGTTACATGTCGGGGATTTTTGGCAGCTCGCCTGTCAAACCCATGCAGCAGCACATGGCAAAAGTCATGGCCTGCGTATCGAAACTGGTTCCTCTTTTCGAATACGTCATCAAGGAAGACTGGGACCAGGTCGGTAAGATACAGAAGCAGATCTCCGACCTGGAGAAAGAAGCGGACGTACTGAAGAAGCAACTTCGCTTGCACCTGCCCAAAGGGCTGTTCATGCCTGTGTCGCGCCGTGACCTGCTGGAAGTGCTGACCATGCAGGATACGATTGCCAACCGCGCCAAGGACATCGCCGGCGTTATCCTCGGGCGACACATGGTGCTGCCCAAAATCATTCACGATGACTACCTGAAATATGTGCAACGTTGTGTCGATGCCTGTGAGCAGGCCAATCGCGCCATAAACGAACTGGACGAACTGGTGGGTACCGGGTTCAGTGGTCAGGAAGTCAAACTGGTCGTCAAGATGATCAGCAAGCTCGATGCCATCGAGAGTGATACCGACAGACTCCAGGCCGATATCCGCCACAAGATTTTCGCGGTGGAAAAAGCGTTCGACCCGGTCGATGTCATGTTCCTGTACAAGATTATTGACTGGACCGGTGAACTGGCCGACCGCGCCCAGCGCGTCGGCAGTCGTCTGCAATTGATGCTGGCACGCTAGGGGTCACACATGGATATTATTGTGACCTACGGTGCGGTCTTCCTGATTCTTGCCGGTGTGTTCGGCCTGTTCATGGCCTGGGGTATCGGTGCCAATGATGTGGCCAATGCGATGGCAACCTCGGTCGGTTCCAAAGCGCTGACCATCAAACAGGCGGTGATTATTGCCGCCGTGTTCGAGTTTGCCGGCGCCATACTCGCCGGTGGCCAGGTAACCAGAACGATCCGCAAGGGTATTGTCGATGCCGACATGCTGTCGGCCTCGCCCGAACTACTGATTTACGGCATGCTGGCATCATTGTTGGCCGCGGGTGTCTGGTTGCTGATTGCATCCAAAAACGGCTGGCCGGTTTCTACCACACACTCAATTGTTGGCGCCATCGTCGGCTTTGCCATGGTCGGCATCGGTATGGATGCGGTGAAGTGGGAGAAGGTTGGCTTCATCGTGGCCAGCTGGGTGGTGTCCCCCTTGTTGGCCGGGTTTATTGCCTATTCACTTTTTCGCAGTGTACAGAACCTGATACTCAATACCGAAGAACCGTTCCGCAGTGCCAAGAAATATGTGCCGTACTATATTTTCCTGGTCGGCTTCATTATCGCGCTGGTGACCTTCATGAAAGGTCTGAAGCATGTCGGGCTGGAAAATACGCCAATAGAGAATATCAGCTATGCATTTGCGGTCGGTCTGGTGATGTTCTTTACCGGTCGTTATTTTGTTAACCGCATCCAGCTGGACCCCTCGGTCGACAAGGACTTTCACTACACCAACGTGGAGCGCGTGTTCAGCGTGCTGATGGTTGTCACCGCCTGCGCGATGGCTTTTGCGCACGGTTCCAATGATGTTGCCAACGCCATCGGCCCGGTGGCGGCCGTGGTGAGTATTGTACAAAGCGGTGGTGAAGTGGCGTCAAAATCCCTGCTGCCGATGTGGGTGCTGTTGCTGGGCGGTGCGGGTATCGTGCTGGGCCTGGCGACATTCGGCAAACACGTGATTGCCACGGTGGGCAACAACATCACCGAGTTGACGCCGAGTCGGGGCTTTGCGGCGACCCTGGCGGCAGCCACAACAGTTGTGCTGGCTTCGGGTACCGGGCTGCCGATTTCCACCACCCATACACTGGTGGGCGCGATACTTGGCGTCGGCCTGGCGCGTGGTATGGAGGCGCTGAATATGACCGTGATCCGCAACATCTTCATGTCCTGGATCGTCACCCTGCCAGCCGGCGGCCTGCTGGCTATTGTGTTCTTCTTCATGTTGAAGGGTATGTTTGGCTGAATCGATGCGGTTTTCCGGGGTGAAAAACCGCTGCTGACAGGGTAAGATGCGCCTTCGCTGCTCCTTGCGCTGTGGCGCTGGTCAGCACAATCAGGATACATCCATTGCCGGAATAGCTCAGTCGGTAGAGCAGCTCACTCGTAATGAGAAGGTCGGGGGTTCAATTCCTCTTTCCGGCACCATTTCCCCCGGCCCCATCTGGTTCTCTGTGACGGCTGGTAACCTGAAATTGTTCACTTACGCCAGCTTGTCCAGAATCTCATTGAACAGCGCTTCCCGATCTTCATGCAGCCTTGTCAGCAGATTGCGTGGTGCACCGTTAATGATGTTATCAGGCATGCCAGGTTGCGGGTTGTACTTTACACTCCATTCGACCATATCGAGCATTAAAGGAAGCAGGTCTTTTCCTTTAGGCGTGAGCTGGTAAATAAACTTCGACAGGTTATTCGAATCCTGCGTTTTCGAAATCAGTCCTTCTGACTCCAGTTTGTTCAGGCGACTCGCCAGTATATTGGTTGAGATTTTCTCCGGTGAGTTGAGGAACTCGCTGTAGTACTTTTTCCCCTTGAACAGAATGTCCCGAAGGATGATGAGGCTCCATTTGTCGCCGAAGATTTCCAGTGCAAAGGTAATCGGGCATTTCCCGCTGTTGTGATTTTCGTGGTTGCTCATGGATCCAAGTGTACTGAAAAATAAGCACTTGCATAATGCAAGCAGATAGCTACACTTAACCTGCTTGCATTATGCAAGTAGATTTATAACTTATTGAAGGAGCTGAAAATGAACCAGAAAATCATGCTGTTTCTGACATTGATGTTATCCGGGCGGGCTATGACGCTGGCGTTTATTCACCGTGTTGGTGGAAACCTGCCGGGCGATCCACCGCCTGCGTGGCTGATGCCGCTTGTGGGTGATGCGGTGATTGGAATCACAGGACTCTGGGTTGCCTACCTGATTTTGAGGAAAACCGGGCAATGGGTCTGGACTACGGTTATTGTCTGGAACTCGCTGGCGATCTGGGATGCGTTATCTGCATTCGTCATCAATACAACAAACCCCTGGCCGGAATTTTTTATGATAAAGCTGATGGGGTCGTCGATGTTTTTTGCCGCCAGTGCCATGCATCTCGCGATAATCGTGCTGGCTTATCGGCCGGACGTGAGAAAGCGCTTGCTGGGTTGAATCTGTTGCTAGTCAAACCGCATTGACAGGTCGATGGCCTTTACATCCTTGGTCAGTGCGCCAATGGAAATAGAGTCCACGCCGGTTTCAGCGTATTCACGCAGGTTGTCCAGTGTAATGCCACCCGAGGCTTCCAGTTCCGCCTTGCCGGCATTCACAGCCACTGCCTTGCTGATATCTTCAACAGAAAAATTATCCAGCATCACCCGGTCGGCACCGGCCTGCAGTGCCTGCTGTAATTCGTCCAGTGATTCCACTTCGACTTCAACCGGCAACGCCTTATCGAGGGCGCGGGCATTCTCAACCGCGGCGGCAATGGAACCCGACGCTGCGATATGGTTTTCCTTGATCAGGAAGGCATCGTAGAGACCCATGCGGTGATTGTGGCAACCGCCGGTACGCACGGCGTATTTCTGGGCGCGACGCAGTCCGGGGATGGTCTTGCGTGTGTCGAGGATACGTGTGTCCAGGCCCTCGATCTGTTGTGCATAGCGGTGGGCAAGGGTGGCAGTACCGGACAGGGTCTGGAGGAAATTGAGTGCGCTACGTTCGCCGGTGAGCAGGCTGCGGGCCGGGCCTTTCAATGTGCAGACAACCTGGTGCGGTGCAATTTTATCACCATCGGCGCTGTACCAGCGCACATCCACTTTCTCATCAAGGTGACGAAAAACACTATCGAACCAGTAGCGGCCGCACAGTACGGCATGCTCGCGGCTGTAGACGCTGGCTTTCCAGATACCCTCTGCGGGCACCAGTTGCGCGGTGATGTCACCCTGGCCCACGTCTTCTTCCAGCGCGTGGCGCACGTCCTCGTCGACATGCGCTTCGAGCACTTCCAGCAACACTATTCGGATAGCTCCAGCAGTTCGATTTCGAACACCAGCGTGGCATTCGCCGGGATCACACCACCGGCGCCGCGCTCGCCATAGCCGAGTTCCGGCGGGACGATCAGTTTGCGTTTACCGCCAACTTTCATGCCAACCACACCTTCGTCCCAGCCGGGGATGACGTAGCTGCAATCGATCGGGAAACTGAAGGGGTCATTCCGGTCGACGCTGGAATCGAATTTGGTGCCGTCTTCCAGCCAGCCGGTGTAGTGCACGATGGCCGTCTGGCCGCGGCCGGTACACAGTGTGCCGTCACCCACGGTGAGGTCTTCGTATTTCAGGCCACTGTCGGTTGTGATTTCACTCATTGTTTGACCTCGTTCTTCCTGCCTTCAAAAGAGCGGGAAAAATACTCGTTCTTGAGCCGTTGCGCCAGTCCCGCCAGCAGGGCGAGGCTGAGCAGATTGGGTGCGGCCATGAGAATATTGGTGATGTCGGCAAGGTTCCATACCAGTTTCAGGGGAACTGCCGCGCCGACCATGACCAGCAGTGTATAGATCAGTCGGTAAGGCAGCACGGCGCGCTCACCGAACAGAAAACTTGCCGAACGGTCGCCGTAATAGGACCAGGCGATGATGGTGGAGAAGGCAAACAGGCTCAGTCCGATGCCGACTACGCTGGCGCCCGATACACCGATGGAGGTCTGGAAGGCATGTGCTGTCAGTGCCGCGCCGACCAGGTCTTCGCGTTGCAGGTTCCAGACCCCGGTTACGATGATGACCAGCCCGGTCATGGTGCAGATCACCAGGGTATCGATGAAGGGCTCCATCATGGCAACCAGGCCTTCGCGTACCGGTTCGTTGGTGCGGGCGGCGGCGTGGGCAATGGGCGAGGAGCCGAGCCCGGCCTCGTTGGAGAACAGCCCGCGCGCCACGCCCCAGCGGATGGCTTCACCGACGGCTGCGCCGCCCACCGCCCAGGGGTTCAGTGCGTGATTGAAGATGGTTGCGAATGCCCCGGGAATTTGCGGGAGGTGGTTGATCAATACCAGGATAGCGGCACCCACGTACAGCAGCGCCATGAACGGCACAATGGTCGAGGCCACGCGGGCAATGCGCCTGACGCCTCCGAGGATTACAGCGCCAACCAGTGACGCCAGCACCAGACCGGCCAGCCAGGCATATTCATGAATTTCGGGGAACAGGTAACCCAGTCCGTCTACCACCGAGTTGGCCTGCACCATATTGCCGATGCCGAACGAGGCAATCAGTGCAAAGCCGGCAAACAGCATGGCAGTACGTTTCATCTTCAACCCGTGCAGCAGGGTGTACATGGGGCCGCCGGCGATAGTGCCGTCTTCCCGGACTTCGCGGAAACGCAGGGCCAGCGTGCACTCAGTGAACTTGGTCGCCATGCCAAAGAAGGCGGTGACCCACATCCACAACAGCGCACCCGGACCACCCAGCGATATGGCGGTTGCTACACCGGCAATGTTACCGGTGCCAATGGTGGCTGAGAGCGCGGTGGAGAGTGCCTGGAAATGCGTGATGTGACCTTCGTGGTGCGGCTGGTCATAAGCGCCGGACAACAACGCAAGTGAATGTCGGAAGCCACGAAACTGTACCAGCCCCATGCGCATCGTCAGGTACAGGCCCATGCCGAGTAGCAGGGCCAGCGTCAGGGCATTGCCCCATAACAGACCGGCTACCTGACCGCTCCAGTCAGTCAGGGTCTGGACGGGGTTATCCACAGGTTGTCAACAGGCAGGAGGACAGAAAGCATTCTGGATGCGGCATGGGGGGATTATAAAGGAAACTGAGCTATATCAACGAAACGGTGGATCATTCCATCCTAAAATCAACCCCGGATGTCGATTTTTCACTTTGTGGGGGTTTGCTAGATTGCCCCGAACCAATGGAAGGACGCTTTAATGGTATCAACGTCGATGAGTGAAATACTGGATTCCTCCCTGGAGGCAGGCAACATTGCAGTTTGTGTCAAGGACGGAAATAAACGGGTTCTGAGTCAGAACGACTATTGCCGCGAGCTGTGCGGTGACCGGAGCGGGGAACTGTGTGAAACAGGCTGTATGGAACTGTATGCCAGGGACAATGCCCGGCAGTGGAAGGACTGGGGCAGCCGGGTGTACCGCAACAGCTTCATGCACGGTGATTTTTTCGATGTTACGTTGTTATGCAGCGGTGAAAGTATTATTACTTTCCTGCAACCACTGAAAGACCGTTACGAAATGGCGCTCGCCTATTACCGTGACAAGGGGTTGACGAAGCGTGAGACTGAAGTCGTTTCCCTCACCATCAGGGGGGTATCCAATCCTGAAATTTGCAAACAGCTTTCCATATCAAAGGCAACCCTGAGGACGCACCTCAACAACATCTATCACAAGTTCCGGGACCTGGGCGAAGAGCCGGAGTTCATGCCGGCAAACCGTCTTGCGCGGTGAGAGGTCAGGCCGTATCGCAGGCTGTACCGAACCTGCCCCGCCCCCTGAGCCTGCCCTTTTCGCTGCTCCCGGATGTCGTCCATTCACGCCTGGTCGCGACGATGCTCAACAGGGCGCTGGCCGGGCCGTTGCAGGAAGGTGAGCTGGATTTCCTGCAGGGACGTCTGTTAACGATCGGGGTTAAAGATGCGGGTGTCAGCATACATCTGACGCTCTATAACCGGATGTTGCACGTTGCCAGCTCGCGTGGAATGGCTGATTTGTGCATTGAGGCGAGTGTCTATGACTTCCTGGTGTTGATCGGGCAGCAGGAAGATCCGGATACACTGGTATTCCAGCGCCGTCTTGTGATGCAGGGCGATACCGAACTGGGGCTGGAAGTGAAGAATTTTCTCGATGGACTGGATGTCGAATCTCTGGGCCTGTACCGGCAACTGGGTCCGCTGCTGAACAGGCTGTTACCTGTCTACCGGCAGCTATTCAGTTGATACTGTCAAAATAGCGTAAGCGGTACAGCAGCCGGGGCTGTTGCGGGACATCCGTAAAGCCGCTGCGGTTGTGCAGTACGTTGTTGCTGATCAGGCCCCACCCGGATTGCAGCGTCAGGCGGTAGATGAAAGGGTTATCCGAAGCCAGCAGTTTCTCCAGTTCCGCCACGGCAGCGCGCGTCAGCGGGTCATCTTTCCATTCTATGCTGTGACTGCGCGCTGTGTAGCGCATGTGCAGGAGTTTCTGGTAGTGCACCGAAAACACCGGCCCGCGACGCGTCGGGCGCAGCACGGTACCCTGCTGAATGTTGGCGGGAATGGTCATTGCATCCGCTGCCATCAGTACCTTGATATAGGCGGGGTTGGCATCCCGCAGATGTATGTAGGCCATTTCGTGGTCGAGAAGGGTGGTCTCACCGCCCTCGGCGGCGGGGCGTACACAGTGCAGCAGCAGTGAGTGGATCTGTTGATCCATGCCGTTGTAGTAACCGTCGGTATGCCAGTGAATGGGGCGGTCGGTGTAGGGTATATAGCGGTTGCGCCACTGGTCATCGACAACCTGCAGGGCGGTTATGCCGTCATCATCGGCACCCATGTTTCGATCCAGGTGGTGCAGCCCGAGTTGTGCGCCAAGTGTGGCGGGAATCTGCTTGTCAGGGTCTGAACCGGCCTTGCTGATGTAGATTGCCATATTGGCCCTGGCGCAGCAGTCGAGGATGGCTTTTCGCTCCGACGCCTTCAGCTTGCGCGGGTCATCGATTTCCACCATGAGTGAATCGGCCTGTTGCGGGTAGTCTTCCAGCCTGGCGTCTCTCCAGGCCTCATAGGCCAGGTGATTGTCCAGGTCGAAAGGATTGTTATTGCAGGCAAGCTTTTTCAAGTGCATGCGGCCTCCTTGTTATTGGCACGGAACTCCATGCCAGCCGTACCATGCCAGTAGCCATTACAATCGTCAGGCCCCGATAGAGGTTGCAGCGACAGACGGGCTTCGTGTGTGGAAAGGCTGCCATTCAGGCATCGATGGAAAACCTCGATAATCTGTTCGGTATGCCGTGACTGTGGACTGATGCGCAGTACATCGACACCATGTTCAGCCAGTTCATCGATGTTTTCTACCAGGTTGCAGGTTCTGGCTGACTGGGTCTGGATACCATTGAGTGTCAGGAAGGCCTCGTTCTCCCGGGTTGAGAGCAGCAGCCCGTCGGAGTAGTCGAGGCAACGGAACTGGCAATCATCCTTGGGCAGGTTGTGGGCCCGTGCTGTGAAACAGCGGGCGGAGTACGCGAGTGGTAATTTCCCGTAGGCAAAGATTTCGGTTTCAACACCTGCCGGGCGCTGAGGCTGTATATCGGCTAGCATGGCGCGTGAAAGTTCGACGGGTGCCACCCAGCGTTGCAGGCCGTGGGCGGCGAGCACTTTCAGGGTTCGGTGATTATAAATATTGATGGCGGGGCCGGTGACAAAGCGGGTTTTGCCCGACAACAACTGGACGGCCGCCATGTCATTGGCTTCGATACTGAAGTCTGTGACGTCACACAGTTTTTTCAGGGCGCCCAGTTCAGAACCGGCCTCGATCAGTGTCAGGCTCGACAGTATCACTTCCTTGCCGGTTTCTTTCAGCACTCGCGCCAGTGCCAGCCAGTCTTCGCTGCGCAGTGCGCGGCGTTTGGCGCATACGGTTTCGCCAAGGTAGATGATATCGACCGGCGTCGAGGCGATGCGCTCATAGAAATCCAGTAACTGCCCGCGGCCCCAGTAATAGGGGACAGGGCCGAGTGACAGTTTTGGAAGGGTTTGCCGGGTCATTGCCATGGCCGGTGATAGGCGCCGAGCGTTGTTTGCGCGCCCTCCGATACATTTTGCAAGGTGTTCTGCCAGGATGCGTCCGGGTAGTAGTTATCCGGATCGTTGTGGCAGGTATCCAGCGCGGCACGCCATACGCGTGTGACTTGCCTGACATAGGCCGGGCTTCGCTGGCGTCCCTCGATCTTGATGGCTGCAATACCGATTGATTGCAGTTCCGGTAACAGCGCCAGGGTGTTGAGGCTGGTGGGTTCTTCAATGGCATAGCAGGTGTTGCCAGCCACATCGAAGCGTCCCTTGCAGAGGGTGGGGTAGCCGGCTGGCTCATTATTTCGATAGCGGTCAATCAGTACGCCATTAAGACGCGACTCGAGACCGCGGGATGTTTCCGTCCAGCGCACGGCGGATGCCGGTGAACAGGCGCCGAAGGTGTTGGGTGACTGGCCGGTAACATAGGATGACAGCAGGCAGCGGCCTTCCACCATGACGCACAGGCTGCCAAAGCCAAACACTTCCAGCGCTACCGGGCTGTCTGCAGCGACCTGGCGTACCTGTTTGATCGAGAGCACGCGGGGCAGGACAGCGCGCCGGATGGCGAAGTTGTCATGGTAGAAGCGCAGTGCTTCCGGGTTGGTGGCCGAGGCCTGTACGGAAAGGTGCAGGCCCAGTTCGGGCCATTTTTCGCTGGCGTAGTCCATAACACCGATATCGGCCACTATCAGGGCGTCGACATTGAGTTCCGCGGCCCGGTCAACTGCATCCTGCCAGCGTCTCCAGCCACTTTCCTGTGCGTAGGTGTTTATGGCCGTGAACACCTTCGTGCCTTGTCGGTGTGCATACGCAATACCTTCACGACAACGCTTTTCATCGAAGTTGAGACCGGCAAAATGGCGCGCGTTGGTGTCATCCCGGAAGCCGATGTACACGGCATCGGCTCCTTCGTCGACCGCTGTCTTCAGCGCAGGAAGGTTGCCGGCGGGGCAAACGAGTTCCATTTTCGGATGCGTAGATAACACGGGTTCAGGCTCCTGAATATCTGCGATATGGCGTGGTGGTCAGTTGTGCGGCACGACGTTGTTGCAGTTCATCTGTAATAGCATTGAGAACCTGCCATTTTTTTGCGCACCAGTCCGGTGCAAGCAGAATATTCGGCGATGCCGTGCCGGTGACCCGGTGGTAGACCACCTGCGGTGGCGTGTGCTCGATCATGTCGCAGGCAATCGTGACGTACTGGTCGAGTGTCAGGGGCTGGTATTCTCCACGCCGCCACTGGTTGGCCAGAAGCGTGCCCTTGACGACGTGCAGGGGGTGCAGTTTCAGTCCCTCGATGCCGTGTTCAAGGACGCGCTTGAGGGTTGTCATGCAGTGAGTACGGCCCTCGCCGGGCAGGCCAATGATGAGGTGGGTGCATACCTGAAGGCCGCGCGCATGGGCATTGCGTACCGCAAGCCGATAGGCTTCAAAGCCATGGCCACGGTTTACGCGGCTCAGCGTTTTGTCGAAAGCGGATTGCAGCCCCAGTTCCAGCCAGACTTCCCTGCCCTGGTCCCGGTAGCGGGCCAGCAGGTCCAGCACCTTGCCAGGTACGCAGTCCGGGCGCGTGCCGACAGCCAGGCCAATAATGTCGTTGTCGGTGAGCGCCCTGTCGTAGAGTTCGGCAAGCCGGTCGACGTCGGCATAGGTATTGGTGTAGGCCTGAAAGTAGGCGATATATTTATGCGCCCCGGTACGCTTGCGAATCACCCTTCGACCGGCTTCGAGTTGTTCGCTAATCGTGGCCGGGTTACGGCCGTTGGGATTGAAGGAGACATTATTGCAGAAGCTGCAGCCACCACGGCCCTTGCTGCCATCCCGGTTCGGGCAGGTAAAGGCAACATTCAGGGTCAGCTTGTGGACGCGTTCACCGTAACGTCGCAACATGGCCTGGCCAAAGGTATTCACGTGGTTGGACAGCACCATACTGTCAGCCCACCACATCCAGTACACGACGCCGGAAGGATACCTGGCGCTGCCTGGCCATGTCCCGGCAAGCGTCGATATCCACACCCTCAAGACCGTCAATGGCGGTTGCTGTCACCGAGGCGATGTAGTCCGGTGCCTGTTGCAGGAAATCCAGCATGGCCTGGTAAGAGCCTGGCAGTGCGGGGCGGCAGTGTTTCTCGTAGAGCATTTCCTTATCGGCATTCATCGACACCGATAGCGCATCAACGCAATCTGCCAGTTCGGGTAATACATTGCGCTTGTGAAAAAGATTGGCAAGGCCATCAGTATTGATACGTACCTTGCCACCCTGCTGCTTGATATGTGTTGCAATTTCCAGCAGGGGCTTGAGTCGCAAGGTAGGCTCGCCGAATCCGCAGAATACAACCTCGCGGTAGGCTGCGGGTTCACCCAGCGCTTCGATGATGTCAGTCACTTCGGGTCGTTGTGGTAGTGTGAGGTCGAACGCGTGGACCTGTGGGCCGGCACAGTACTTCGGACAGAAGGTGCAGCGTAATGTGCATCTGTTGGTAATATTCAGGTAGCGTTTGTCACCTATTGTGTAGGCCAGAACCGGTTTTTGCATGGACCCCCACCAACCAGCCGGATCCAGGCGCAGTGAAGATCCGGCGAAACAGGTGACTACTCTAGTCTCTGGCGTGCTGTCCGTATTTGATCCAGGTCAACGATGGGAATGATTACGCCGGGTGGAGCACTAAACAGGGGGGTGGAATCTGACAGGTCCTGCCAGGTCAGAACACCAGCCGCAGGCCGGCAAAGACGTGGCGTTTATCGGGTTCAAAAAAATTACGAAAGCTGGGACGTTTGATGGCGCGGCGGGTATGCAGGCAGCCACCGCGCAGGCTGTAATGGTTCTCATCGAACCACGGTTGTGAATATTCCGGGTAGGGGAAGGCCTCAAAGCCCTCATAGGGGTGGAAAGTGTTTGCGCACCATTCCCACACGCGACCGGTCTGTTCCAGTACGCCGCTGCGGCAGGCGGCTTCCCACTGGTACTCGTGTGGAAGATGCCCCCCCGCCCAGTTGGCGAATGCATTGGCCTCGTGACGGCTGACCCCGGATACAGGGTCATCCGGTGTCAGTTCGTAACAACCGCGCATGCTGACGCCGTACCAGATGCCTTGTTCGGTTTGCCGCCAGTGATCGGGTGAATGCACATCGTGTTGCTGGCGCCAGGCCCAGCTGTCAGCTTCCCAGAGGTCTTCGCGCTGATAACCCCCGTCTTCAATAAAGCCGAGAAATTCGGCATTGCTGACTGGTGTTTTACTGATCTGGAATCCACCCAGCTCGGCGTGCTGTGGGGGAACTTCATTGTCGTAGGCGATGGGTGTTTCGCCACCGATGCGATAGTGTCCGGCCGGTATTTCAATACGTGTCGGGCCGAGGGGCTGTGCCTGCAGGGGTGAGGGGTCCAGTCCATTCGGGGAGGTTTCAGCCAGTGCTTTCTGGGTCAATACCATGAGCATGGTTTCATAGTGCTGGCTGTAGTGCTGGATCAGAAAATGAAGGATGTAATTGTCATTAAACAGTTCATGCTCGCGCCACTCCGGGCGCAGTGAAGACAGGAAATGCAAGTTGAATTCCTGCAGCTCGCGTGCCCAGGTCAACATGGCATCCTGCTGCGGCAACAGTTGGCCGCGTTCGGTTTTTGGCGTGCGAGGTGGTGTATAGAAATCGGCAATGGGCGCGGTCACGCTGTCGTCACCACGGATCTTTTCGTGCAGCCACAGGCATTCAGTGAAGATACAGTGGCCGAGGTGCCAGCCGAGCGGACTCAGGTCGGGGTGGTACTGGGTACGGAAAGTGGTTTCGTCTGCATTCTCTGCCAGTGCCAGCACCAGTGTCTGCGCCATGCGCAGCTCGTTGATCAGTTCGTCCATGCTCACAGTGGCAACAGTTCGGGCGGCTCTTCCGGGTCGAGTACAAGAATCTGGTGTTCAGGCACAGTTTGCCAGAATGTTGATTCAGTCAGGCGTTCCGAGGCGATAAGTTGTGCGCCGGGGAACATTTCTTCGTCGGTAGTGTAATACAGCGAAGGGCAGTCGTCACCGAGCGCGTGACGAACGGCGTACAGGCGTTCACCGTCACTGACGACCAGGTTGAGCAGGCAGCGATGACCTTCTGTCCAGTCGGCAATGTTGTCCATCAATTCAGCCAGCGCGGTTTCCACAGGCAGGTCAGGGTTATCGTTGAGTAACTGCCGGAGTGCCGCAAACAGGTACTCGGACTCGGTATTGCCGCGAACAGTAGCCAGCAGTTCCGGCGACAATGCCTGAATCATGCCTTGTTGCACAGCACCGTGGAAATCATCGATGAGTCCATTATGGTCAAACAGAAACTCGTTATCGATAAAAGGCTGGGTGTTGACATGGTTGACCGGTATACCGGACGTGGCACTTCGTACACTGGCAAGCCACAGGGGGCTTTTCAGTGTCCGGGCCAGGTGTGGCAGGTTGGGGTCAGACCAGATCGGGGCCGGATTCACGTACGCGGCGGGGGTGTCGGTTTCGTCATACCAGGCGAAACCGAAGCCATCGGCGTTCAGTCTGGCGTATTTGAGTTCCTGTGGAGACCAGCCCTGAACTTCCAGGCTGTGTGGCGGGTCGAGCAGGAAACGGCCCAGCGCAACGGGTTCTCCCAGGTAAGCGGCGATCCGGCACATGGTTTGGCGTGGTTCCCTGTTTCGCTGGATGGGTGTCGATGTTAGCCTAAGTCTGTTGTGCGTAGCGAGGCCCTGGACTGCACGCTGGAGCTGGAAGCCGGGGTACAGGACTCACCTGTCACATAATAGTAACATTTGTATGCTCTGCTGTTACAGTGTTATGTCCGGGTATAATCAATGAAACGTATTCTGGTAGTAGAGGACGAAACCGCGATCCGTGAAATGCTGGGGTTTTCCCTGACAAAGGCCGGATTCCGTTTTGAAGAGGCCGCCGATGCCGAACAGGCATTGCTGGCCATTGCCGCCAATCCGCCCGACCTGGTGATACTCGACTGGATGTTGCCGGGGATGAGCGGTGTGGACCTGGCGCGCCGCTTGCGCCGTGACGAGTTGACCGCCGGTCTTCCGGTCATCCTGCTGACGGCAAGATCGGAAGAGAATGATCGTGTTCGCGGGCTGGAGGTCGGGGCTGATGACTATGTAACCAAGCCGTTTTCCCCGCGGGAGCTGATTGCCCGCATCCAGGCCGTATTACGGCGCACCCAGCCGGACAGCGATGAGGTGCCGATCGTGTTTGACGGCCTGTCTCTGAGTCCTGTCGAACATCGTGTCGAGGCCGGTGGCGAGGCTGTTGAGCTGGCGCCGACGGAATTCCGTCTGTTATCTTTTTTTATGCATCACCCTGACCGGGTGTACAGTCGTGAGCAATTGCTGGATCGTGTCTGGGGACGTGGTATCTATGTGGAAGAACGCACGGTGGACGTTCATGTTCGCAGATTGCGCAAGGCGCTGGCGGTGTACGGTTATGACCGCTTTATCCAGACCGTGCGCGGCGCAGGTTATCGTTTTTCCAGCAAGGTATAAGTGTGACCCGGGCGTGGCATAACGAGCTGTGGCGGCTGGCGCTGTTGTTACTGTCCGGTGTGTTGCTGGGCCTGCTGTTCGGTCAGGTGCTGGCCGGTGTGTTGCTGATGCTTGGTGCCTATCTGGCATGGCACCTGTATAACCTCAATCGCCTGGTGCGTTGGCTGAATGAGGGCAAGTCTTTCCGGCCACCTGAGGCCAGTGGTATCTGGGACGTTGCCTTCGAGTATATCTACCGCCTGCAACAGCGTAACCAGCAACGTAAACGTAAGCTGCACCGGTTGTTGCAGCGGTTACACAAGATGACCAGTGCGTTACCGGACGCCACGGTAGAGCTGCGGCCAGGCAGTGAGGAGATCGAGTGGTGGAATACTGCCGCTGCCCGCTACCTGGGGTTCGAGTATCCGCGAGACAGCGGGCAGCGTATCAGCAACCTGATTCGTCACCCGCTATTCCTTGACTATTTACACAGTGATAATTACACGCAGGGCATTGAAATCCCTTCGCCCGTGGATGAAGGGAAAACACTGCGTATTCGCATTGTGCCCTATGCCGGAGACCGGCGGTTGCTGGTGGCGCGTGATATGACGCGTGTGCAAAAGCTGGAGCGCATGCGTCAGGACTTTGTGGCCAATGTGTCGCACGAACTGCGCACGCCACTGACGGTGGTTTCCGGCTACCTGGAAACCCTGCTGGAAGACAGGGAGCTGGATGAGCGGTGTGGGGTTCCATTGCGCAGCATGCAAAAGCAGACACGGCGCATGAACCGGCTGGTCAAGGATCTGATGATGTTATCGCGACTGGAGAGCGAAGAGCAGGGCAGCAACCCGCGGGCGGTATATATACCGGAACTGATTGCCCAGGTTGTCGACCAGGCAAGGGAGCTCAGTGGCGAGGAAGCACATGATATCAAGGCTGAAATCGATCAGTCATTGTGTCTGAACGGGGCAGAAAGCGAGTTGTACAGCGCATTTTCCAATCTCTTGCTGAATGCCGTACGTTATACGCCGGCCGGTGGTCAGATCAGGGTAAGCTGGACACGAGATGGCGATTCGGCCGTATTTTCCGTGACCGACACCGGCCCGGGTATTGAAGCGCATCATATCCCGCGCCTCACAGAGCGTTTTTACCGGGTGGATGCCGGACGTTCGCGTGAGCGGGGTGGTACCGGGCTGGGGCTCGCTATTGTAAAGCACGTGCTGTTGCGTCATCAGGGGCAACTGGAAATTGAAAGTGAGCCGGGGCGCGGCAGCCGCTTCGGCTGCCGCTTCCCGGCGCTGCAACTCATTGAGTGCGCCTGTGTAAAAACTTCACAACGGTAATATGCCTGTCACATTGCCGGGCTAGCATTCCCCTCCAGTAATACACTTGTATTCAACATACCTGTTCCTTATCGAGGAGAACACGAATGGCTTTACGCAAACACACCCTGGTAGCCGGATTGCTGTCGGCCGCCCTGGGCTTCAGCGGTTCATTGCTGGCTGAAGCAAAAGTTGACCCGGCTATCGCGGATTACACACCCGTCAGTGGTGTATCCGGCAACCTGTCCAGCGTCGGTTCCGATACCCTGGCCAACCTGATGACCCTGTGGGCCGAGACATTCAAACGTAAATACCCGAACGTCAACATCCAGATCCAGGCCGCCGGTTCTTCCACTGCACCACCGGCCCTGACCGAAGGTACCTCCAACATCGGGCCGATGAGCCGCAAGATGAAGGACAAGGAACTGGAAGCCTTTGAACGCCGTTACGGTTACAAGCCCACACCGATTCGTGTTGCTATCGATGCGCTGGCGGTATTTGCGCACAAGGATAACCCGGTCAAGGGTCTGACCATTCCCCAGGTTGACGCCATTTTCTCTTCCACCCGCAAATGCGGTTACCCGGAAGATATTACGCGTTGGGGCCAGTTGGGTCTGGAAGGCGCCTGGAAGAACCGCACCATCCAGTTGTACGGTCGAAATTCGGTATCCGGCACCTATGGTTACTTCAAGAAGAAGGCGCTGTGCAAGGGTGATTACAAAAATAACGTGAACGAGCAGCCGGGTTCCGCCTCAGTGGTCCAGTCAGTGTCATCATCACTTAATGGTATCGGGTATTCCGGTATTGGTTATATGACCTCAGGCGTGCGTACTGTACCTCTGGCGAAAAAGGAAGGGCAGGCGTTCATCAAGGCTACGCCGGAGAACGCAATTAGCGGCAAATACCCACTGGCACGCTTCCTGTATGTCTACGTCAACAAGCACCCGAACCGGCCGCTGCCGCCGCTGGAACGTGAGTTCCTGAAACTGGTGTTATCGAAAGCCGGCCAGACGGTCGTCGTCAAGGATGGCTACATCCCCTTGCCGAAATCGGTGGTCGAAAAGGAACTGGCCAGGTTGCAGTAAATTCCTGCTGACCGAAAGCCCTCGCTGGTACAGCGGGGGCTTTTTTATGCGCGGATGTTTTTATGCGGCATTTAGCATGTAACGCAGCGCGTCAAATTCACGGTAGCCAACATGCTGCAGCATCAGGCCTACACCGCCATCGCGTGTGTGTACCACATAGGCCGGTAAGCGGTGCTCGACAGGCCGTCCACGCATTTCGGCGATGAAGGAGATTTCCAGTCTTGCATGAGACGGAATACGTACGCCTTTCAGGTCGACGTACATGCCCTCCAGGCTGATGTTACGTGTTTTCCCGTTGATGGTCCCAACGGGTGGATAGTGCAGGTTCACTTCGAGATCAATTTCGCGCCGTGAACTCCAGCGATGTTCTATGCCCATGTGGCAAGCCCTCCCTTTATTAAGTGCCAGACGTGTGGCGGTCCGGTGTTTCAGGAGTAAAAAAAGCAAATTCAATGCCAAGCGAGACTTTGTTCAGGTGAATTGGCTGTCACACAATCGTCATATTTGTCGCGTATTCTGCTGCGGTCATGTCCGGATCATCCACTTCAAACCCGTATAAAGGCAGCGCACATTTGCGCTTTCGTCTACTCAAGGATCGCCTGACCCGCTGGCTGGTGGGTACCGGCGGCATTGCGGTTATTATAGCTATCCTGTTGATATTTATATATCTTTTATATGTTGTTGTGCCGCTGGCAGAGTCTCCGGGCATGCAGCGCGAGGCGGTCTACGTGTTGCCGGACGGGGCCGAAGCCGTCTACCTGTCCATGGAAGAGCAGGCTGAAATTGGTGCTGTAATCAATCGTGAAGGACAGGTACGATTTCTGTCGACTGCCGACGGCCATGAAATCAGCCGGGAGCAATTACCGGTTCCCAGGGGCGCCAGAGTAGCCGGTTTTTCGGCGGCGCGTCCGGATTCCGGCATCGTTGCGCTGGGTTTCAGCAATGGCCAGGCGCTGGTCGTCAAACTCAATTACCGGGTCAGCTTTCCCGATGACAAGCGCCTTATCACGCCGGAGGTGCAGTACCCGCTCGGTGAGGCGCCAGTGGATGTCAGCGCCGAGGGCGCTTCACTGGACAAGCTGGCTATCCAGCAGGACGAATCGTTCACCATCGTAGCCTGGTCGCGGGGCGGCATGCTGTCTGTTATGAAGGCCTCCCCGGAAGAGTCGTTGATGGAAGAAGATGCAGGCTGGTCCTTCGAACGCAGCAGCGGCTACACGGATCTTGAAGAGATCGTCAGCCTGCTGGTCGATCCCTCGCAGCGGAACCTGTACATGGTCAGTGGTGATGGAACACTGGCGTGGTTTGATATTTCAGACCTGTCCCAGGCAAAATTGCATGAACAGATTAACGTCACCGCGCAGAATGTCAGTGTTGATTCAGCGCGCTTTCTGGCGGGTGGTAATTCCATCATGGTGGCCACGGAAGATGGCAAAATCAGCCAGTGGTTCCAGGTCAGGGATGAGGAGGGCGTCTCGCACCTTCAGCAGATTCGCAGCTTTGACAATGAAGTAAAAACGCGGGCGCTGGTGGCGGAATACAGCCGCAAGGGTTTCCTGGTGGCGGGCGAAGATGGCAGCGTTTCCATTTATCACGCTACGGCTGAGCAGCGGCTGATCCGGGAAACCGTTTCGGATTCACCCATCCGTATGCTGGCAGTCAGTCCACGTGCGGATGCCCTGTGGGCCCTGAGCGATGCCGGACAGTTACAGTTCTGGCGTATTCACAACCCGCACCCGGAAGTTTCATGGCGCGCCTTGTGGAGCAAGATCTGGTACGAGGGTTATGACAAACCCGAATACATCTGGCAGTCATCCGCTGCCGATAATGATTTCGAACCGAAGTTCAGCCTTACGCCGTTGGCTTTCGGAACGCTCAAGGCGGCGTTTTACGCCATGCTGTTCGCCATACCGTTATCAATCCTGGGCGCGGTTTTTACGGCCTACTTCATGGCGCCGAAAATGCGCCAGATGGTGAAGCCTACTATCGAGATTATGGAAGCCCTGCCCACGGTTATCCTGGGTTTTCTTGCCGGGCTGTGGCTGGCGCCACTGGTGGAAACCCACTTGCCAGGCCTGTTCGCCCTGTTACTGTTGATGCCGCTGCTGGTGCTGCTCACGGCATGGATCTGGCACTGCTTGCCACAACGCCTGACCGATCGGATAGGGATGGGCTGGGAAGCCGCGTTACTGGTTCCGGTGATACTGGGCGCGGGGTATATATCACTGGCAGCAAGCCCGTTACTTGAACAATGGTTGTTTGGCGGTGATATGCCGGGCTGGCTGCAGCATGAAATGGGTATAGGCTTCGACCAGCGCAATTCACTGGTGGTGGGTATGGCGATGGGGTTTGCCGTGATCCCGACCATCTTCTCGATCGCCGAGGACGCTATCTTCAGTGTGCCACGGCACCTCACCAGCGGTTCACTGGCACTGGGCGCCACCAGCTGGCAAACACTGGTGCGGGTGGTGTTGCTGACGGCCAGCCCCGGTATTTTCTCCGGGATTATGATGGGCGTGGGACGCGCTGTTGGTGAAACCATGATTGTGCTGATGGCGACCGGTAATACGCCGATAATGGATATGAGTATTTTCCAGGGCATGCGTACCCTGTCGGCAAATATCGCGGTGGAAATGCCCGAGTCCGAGGTGGCGAGCACGCACTACCGTATTCTGTTTCTTGCCGCACTGGTGCTGTTCCTGTTTACCTTTGTGTTCAACACGGGTGCGGAGTTGATTCGTCAGCGCCTGCGCAACAAGTACAGCAGCCTGTAACGGGAAATTCCATGAACAAAAACTTTGGCAGCTGGGTAAAAAGTGGAAAGCCGTGGATCTGGCTGAATGCAGCGGCGGTATCCGCCAGCCTTATTATGGTACTGGGTCTGCTGGGCCTGATCGCAGTGAACGGGCTGGGGCACTTCTGGCCGTCTGCCGTGTGGGACATGCAATACCGGATGCCGGATGGCAGTGTGCAGCGTTTGATTGGTGAAATTGCCGATCGTGAACGCACCACCGTGGAACGTTTGCGCGAAGCCGGAGAGTCGGTTGAGTCCTACGGTGATCGTGTGGATATCGAACGTTTCCTGATCAAGACCGGTAACCGTGATGTCTCCGGGCTGGATTTCCGCTGGATCAACGAGCCGGCTATCATCAGCCGGAAAACACCCGAAGACCTGGTCGAACTGGAGCGTACCGAGTGGGGTAATTTCTACGGTTTCCTGCTGGATATCCGTGAAGATGGAAAGGTGGTCGCCGGGCAGGACAGTGGTGCCTGGAACGAGCTGCAGCCCCGGCTGGAACGTGTGCGTGATATCCGCAAGTTGATTCGTAAACTGGAAAAGAGCGATATAGGCGCCATCAACTACGCGCTGGAACAGTTGCGTCTGGAACGGCGTCGCCTGGAACTGGACGGTGAGGACACTCCCGAGGCGCTTGCCGCAATAGCGGATCAGCAACAGTCTTTGCAAACCCGGTTCAGCGAGCTGCAAAAACAGCTGGAAGTGCACTATCGTGAGATCGGGCGCGATGCCGTCACCCTGCGCGCCATGGGCGGAGAGTCAGTCAATATTCCGCTTGCGAACATTGTCCGTGCCTGGCAGCCCAATGCCATGGGACTGGTTCAGAAAAGCGCTTTCTATCTGTCCAGCCTGTGGGGCTTCGTCAGTGAAGATCCGCGCGAGGCCAATACCGAGGGCGGGATTTTCCCGGCCATCTTCGGTACAGTGATGATGGTGTTGTTGATGTCGCTGCTGGTGACGCCATTCGGCGTGATCGCGGCAGTTTACCTGCGTGAGTACGCGACACAGGGTCCACTGACACGGCTGATCCGCATTGCGGTCAACAACCTCGCGGGTGTGCCGTCGATCGTGTATGGCGTATTCGGCCTGGGGTTCTTTGTCTATTTCCTCGGTGGTAATATCGACCAGTTGTTTTTCCCGGAGGCGCTGCCGGCACCGACGTTCGGTACACCGGGGTTGATGTGGGCATCGTTGACATTGGCGCTGCTAACGGTTCCCGTTGTCATCGTGGCGACCGAGGAAGGCCTGTCGCGCATCCCGCGCTCGATTCGTGAAGGCAGCCTGGCGCTGGGCGCAACCAAGGCGGAAACACTCTGGCGCACCGTTTTGCCGATGGCCAGTCCGGCGATGATGACCGGTGTCATACTGGCAGTGGCGCGTGCGGCCGGTGAAGTTGCTCCCCTGATGCTGGTCGGCGTGGTAAAACTGGCACCGGCATTGCCGCTGGATGGCAATGCGCCGTATATTCACCTGGATCGCAAGTTTATGCACCTCGGGTTTCACATTTACGATGTTGGTTTCCAGAGCCCCAATGTCGAGGCGGCACGGCCACTGGTGTACGCCACCGCGCTTCTCCTGGTGCTGGTTATTGTGGCGCTCAACCTTACGGCTATCGCCATTCGCAACCGGTTGCGTGAACGTTACCGCGCACTGGATCACTGACGGGTCGAAAATGAATGACAGTATGAACATTGCAAGGACGGTTACACAGCAAGGTAACGCGGACTCATCCGTGTCAGGTGAGTCACGGATGTGTCTTGAGGTCCGGAACCTGAACCTGTTTTACGGTGAAACACAGGCGCTCGATGGAATAAGCCTGCCCATTCCGGAAAAACAGGTGACGGCCTTTATCGGTCCCAGCGGTTGTGGCAAGTCGACCTTGTTACGTTGTTTCAACCGCATGAATGATCTCGTTGACAGTGTGCGTATCGAAGGCAGTATTCTGCTCGATGGCGAGGATATTTATGCGCCTGCTGTGCAGGTTGCCCAATTACGCCAGCGTATCGGCATGGTATTCCAGAAGCCCAACCCGTTCCCCAAGAGTATCTATGAAAATGTGGCTTACGGTCTGCGCCTGCAAGGCGCCAAAAGCCGGCGGGTACTGGACGAGGTGGTGGAGAAGGCGCTGCGCAGTGCTGCACTGTGGGATGAGGTGAAAGATCGTTTGCATGAGAATGCATTGGGTATATCGGGTGGTCAGCAACAGCGCCTGGTCATAGCGCGTGCCATTGCGGTTGAACCGGAGGTGCTGTTGCTTGATGAACCGGCATCTGCGCTGGATCCAATCTCCACGCTCAAGATCGAGGAGTTGATCGACGAGCTTAAGGAAAGTTATACCATTGTTATCGTGACGCATAATATGCAACAGGCTGCACGTGTGTCGGATCAAACGGCATTTATGTACATGGGCAAGCTGATAGAACATGGTGCGACAGACAAGATATTCACCAACCCGCGCGAAAAGATGACGGAAGACTATATTACCGGGCGCTACGGATAAGGAGTTTACGGATGGAAAACCTTAATATCGGACAACATATCTCGCGGCGTTATAACGAGGAACTGGAAGATATCCGTAACCGGGTTCTGGCGATGGGCGGTCTCGTCGAGCAACAGTTGAAGGATGCCATGACCGCGCTGGAGAAGCGTGATGCAGGCCTGGCACAGCAGGTGGTAGACCGCGATTGTGAAGTCAACGCCATGGAAGTGGCGATTGATGATGAATGCAACCGTGTGCTGGCGCGCCGCCAGCCGGCCGCCAGTGATCTTCGGCTGGTGGTGGCCGTGATCAAGACCATTACCGACCTGGAGCGAATTGGCGATGAGGCAGAACGTATTGCCCGCATGGTCAGCACGCTGATTGGTGAAGAGCATTCAACGCGACTGTTTACCCAGATTCGTAATCTGGGTAACCACGTGTGTAGTATGGTACACGGTGCGCTCGATGCCTTTGCACACCTGGACACGGAAAAATCCGTGGAAGTATGGAGTGAAGACAGGCTGGTCGATGAAGAGTACGACTCGCTGATGCGTGAGTTGATGACTTTTATGATGGAAGACCCGCGCTCGATCCCGACGATTCTTCAGGCCATGTTTGCGGCGCGGGCGATGGAGCGTATTGGCGATCGTGCCGGTAATATCTGCGAGTATGTCATTTACCTGGTGAAGGGTAAGGATGTGCGGCACACCCGGGTTGATAAGCCAGGCTAATATATAGCCATCAGCTATTTGGGGTCAGAGTAAAAACTGCTTCCCGTGTATATGATTGCTAATGACAGGTTTTTACTCTGACCCCAAATAGCCAGTAAGCAGTATTTCCAGTAAAGCCTTCTGTGCGTGGAGACGGTTTTCCGCCTCGTCCCAGACGACGCTCTGTGGCCCGTCGATAACCTCGGCAGTGACTTCCTCGCCACGGTGCGCGGGCAGGCAGTGCATGAACAGGGCGTCCTTGTGTGCCTGTGCCATGAGTTCGCTGTTTACCTGGTAGCCGGCGAAAGCTTTCTCACGCTCACGTTGTTGTTCTTCCTGCCCCATACTGGCCCACACATCGGTTACCACGAGGTCTGCATTCTTCGCAGCCTCCATGGGGTCGTGACTGAGCGTGATGCAATCAGCGGCGGCTGCCATGATATCTGCATCCGGCAGATAGCCTTCCGGTGCTGCGATCTGCAGGTGGAAGTCGAACTGGCGTGCGGCGTTGATATAGGAATGGCACATGTTGTTGCCATCACCGATAAAGGCGACGGTAGCACCACGGATATCGCCACGGTGTTCGAACCAGGTCTGCATGTCGGCGAGTAACTGGCAGGGGTGGTATTCGTCGGTTAGTGCATTGATGACAGGTGCACTGGAGAACTCTGCGAAGCGCGTGATCTTGTGGTGTTCAAAAGTGCGGATCATGACGGCATCCACCATCCGCGAAAGAACACGTGCACTGTCTTCAATCGGTTCGCCGCGACCGATTTGTGTGTCTCTTGGCGACAGGAACATGGCGTGCCCGCCCAGTTGTACCATGCCGGTTTCAAACGATACACGGGTACGGGTGGACGACTTCTCGAATACCATGGCGAGCACCTTGTGCTTCAACGGCTCGAAGATGCGGCCTTCCTGTTGCCACTGTTTCAGCGTGATAGCACGTTTGATCAGGTCGCGCAGTTCATCGGGAGAAAAGTCCAGCAGGGTGAGGAAGTGTCTTGCACTCATGATGTTTCATCCACAAAGGTTTCAATCAGTTCACAAACACTGCCGCACAGCATATCAGCCTGTTCATCACTGAGAATCAGCGGTGGCAGCAGGCGCACCACGCTATCGGCTGTAACATTGATCAGCAGTCCCTTGTCGAGTGCGTGCTGTACCAGTACACCGCAGGGGCGGTCGAGTTCGATACCCAGCATCAGGCCCTTGCCGCGGATGTCAAGGACATCGTCCCTGAGGCGTGTACGGAAACCTGTCAGTAACCGCTCACCAAGTGTGGCGGCGCGTGCAATCAGTCCATCCTTCTCCAGTGTTTCAACAACAGCCAGTGCAGCGCGTGTGGCCAGCGGGTTGCCGCCGAAGGTTGAGCCGTGATTCCCGGGCTGGAAAACATCGGCAGCAGTTCCGTTTGCCAGGCAGGCGCCAATCGGTACACCGTTGCCCAGCGCCTTGGCAAGCGTCATGACATCGGGTTTGATGCCGGTATGCTGGTGTGCAAACCAGCGGCCGGTACGGCCCATGCCGGTCTGGATTTCATCCAGCATCATCAGCCAGCCGTGTTCGTCGCATAGTGAGCGTATGGTGGTGAGGTAATTGTCGTCCGGTATGCGAATGCCGCCTTCACCCATAATCGGCTCAACCAGAATGGCGACCACATCCGGGCTGTTGCCGGCGATAGTGTGTAGTGCCTCGGTATCGTTGTAGGGCGCGCGCAGGAAACCTGGCAACAGCGGTTCAAAGCCGGCCTGTATCTTGCGATTGCCGGTTGCCGTCAGCGTGGCCATGGTGCGGCCGTGGAAACTGCCCTCGGTGACGATGACCTGCGGGTTGTCGATGCCTTTCCGGTGGCCATACAGGCGCGCCAGTTTCAGTGCAGTTTCGTTGGCTTCGGCGCCGGAATTGGAGAAGAACACACGTTCCATGCCGGCTTTCTCACAGAGTATGTCAGCGAGTGCATTCTGATTATCGATCCGGTACAGGTTGGAACAGTGCAACAGGCGACCGGCCTGGTCACAGATGGCCTCAGTGACAGCCGGGTGGGCATGGCCCAGCGCACACACGGCAATACCCCCGAGTGCGTCCAGGTAACGCGTGCCGTCTGTGTCGAATAACCAGGCGCCTTCGCCATGCGAAAAGCTGACAGGCAGCGGCAGGTAAGTCTTCATCAAATGATCGGGCATGGGTTCCCCAAAACAAAAAGGCAGCCCCAGAGAAGCCGCCACCGCAAAGCGGGGATTTTATAGACTCTCCCCGCTATTTCCAAGTTCTACGGCACTTTGATACGCATTCCAGGGCAAAAAAAACCCGGCCGGAGCCGGGTTTCGATACGGTGTTGCCGTGCTATCAGAATGGCAGGCCGTGTCCGTAGGCGGTCATGCCCAGCAGCATGGGGATCGACAACAGGGTATTGGTGCGCGATGCCATCAGGGCCACAGTCTTGGCCTTGGCGATCTCTTCAGCGCTGTGCTCCTTGCCATCCAGGCCCAGAATCTTCTTCTGGTTTGGCCAGATCAGTCCCCACACGTTGAATAACATGATGGTACCCAGCCAGGCGCCCATGCCGATGACTGATGCCGGGCCGGCAAAGCTGAAGTTTTCGAAACTGAAAGCCTGGCCGAAAATACCCATTTTGCCCAGTGCCGCGGCGCCGGACAGCCAGGTCAGCAGGGCGGACCAGCGGAACCACAGCAGTGCGCGCGGTGCGACATACTTGTTAATGGCGGCCGGCCCGGGGTCCTTATCGGCCAACGCCTGGCCTACCGCAGGTACCTGTACGAAGTTGAAGTAATACAGCAGACCGATCCAGGTGATGCCCACGATGACATGGAACCACACGGTCCATTCAATGGGGTTGCCCTGGCCGTTGCTCAGGGCGAAAGCGATGATGACAGCCAGCACGATGCCAGAGACGATAGTGCCGGTAATGGATTTTAACGGGTTCATTGTTACTGCTCCTCGAAACAATGGGTTTTACTTTAGTTTTTCGATGCTTGGAATAGCCGACCGAATTAGTCAGGATTGCGAAGCTTACGGCACGCTATGGCTGAATGCAATATCAGCTTGCCGCTCGGGCATAATAGCGAACCATGGACAGTATAGAACTGGGGCTGTTTGCCAGCCGCATCGAGGCGGTGTGCCGTGAAATGGGCGCAGTGCTGCAACAGGCGGCCTTTTCACCGAATATCCGCGACCGCCTGGATTATTCCTGCGCCGTTTTTGATCCGCAGGGTGAGCTTTGCGCGCAGGCGGCGCATATCCCTGTGCACCTTGGCAGCATGGCCTATGCCATGCGCGACCTCGTGAAGTGTCGCGACTGGAAAGAAGGCGACATGCTGGTGGTGAACGATCCGTTTCGGGGCGGTACCCATTTGCCGGATGTGACACTGGTTGCCCCCGTGTTTGCCGAAGGGCTTTGTGCGGGGTTTGTGGCCAATCGTGCGCACCATGCGGATATTGGTGCAGACAGCCCCGGGTCCATGCCGATAGGTTCGCGCCTGGAGGATGAGGGATTGCTGATTCCACCGGGCCTGCTGGTCGAGGGCGGTGAAACAAAAGCCGCCGTACTCGATGGAATTATCGCAGCTACCCATAACGCGACAGTGACCGAAGGAGATTTTTCCGCCCAGATCAGTGCCAATCGCGTCGGTGTCAGCCGGGTCAGGGAACTGGTTTCGGCGGGCGGTATCGCGCACTGGCTATCCGGGCTGGCGGAAATCAACGCCTATGGTGAACGCATGGCACAGGAAGCATTGTCCGGGCTGCCGGATGGCGAATACCGTTTTACCGATTATATGGACGATGATGGCCAGGGTAACCGGGACATCAAATTACAGGTATTGCTGGCGATTCGCGGTGGCAAAGTGCGGGTGGACTTTACCGGTACCGCCGGCCAGGTCGAAGGGAATATCAACTGCCCGTTGTCGGTTGCTGCTGCCGCCGTGTTTTATGTATTCCGCTGCCTGATGGATGAACGCACTCCGGCCTGTGCGGGGAGTTTTCGTTCAATAGACATTTATGCACCACAAGGCAGTCTTGTGAATGCCTGCGCACCAGCGGCTGTCGCTGCCGGTAATGTGGAAACCAGCAGCCGGTTGGTGGATCTTGTGCTGGGTGCACTGGCGCAGGTGGTTCCACAGCGCGTGGCGGCCGCGAGTCAGGGCACCATGAACAACCTGGCGATGGGGTCACGCCTGGACGAGGGCTGGGACTATTATGAAACCATTGGTGGTGGCATGGGGGCAGGCATGGCCGGCGGTGGCCTGAGCGGTGTGCAGACACATATGACCAATACCCTGAATACGCCGATCGAAGTCCTGGAGTCAGCTTACCCGCTGCGTATCCGGCGTTACGCGTTGCGCAACGGCTCCGGTGGAATGGGCCAGGTGCGAGGGGGTGACGGGCTCATCCGGGAATATGAATTTCTGGCCCAGGCTGAAGTGACCCTGTTGACCGAGCGGCGGATTCACGCGCCCTGGGGCCTGTCGGGTGGCCAGTCCGGTGCTGTGGGTAAAAATTTGCTCAACGGCAAGTCCCTGGGGCCCAAGGTTGCCATCAACGTAGAAGCGGGTGACCGGCTGGAAATTCATAGCCCGGGGGGTGGGGGCTATGGTGTTAGTCGCTTTATATAGATTTGCGCTGTATAGAATAAATCAATATATAACAATTGGTTATAGTTTAAGTTAACAGGTTTTGTGAACTGGTTCAGATTTTTGACGCTTTGCCGTTAATGAATCGGAGCAAGATATTCAATATGTTGCACACTGGATCCATAAATCCCGTAAGTGTGATGATTTCATAAAATCTGGAGCTGAGATGAGAATGTTGAAGAAGTGGCTCGGTATCTGTGCCGGGATCCTCGTAGCAGGGATAACACCTGTCGAAAATCTTTATGCGGAGGCGGACAAGGCCATTACCGGTGCCGGGGCACATTTTGCCTGGGTCATTTTTGACAGCCTCAAGGCCGACCTGGAAAAGGTGTCGGGTCGCGATATCAAATTGCACGGTAGAAATTCCACGCTGGGTATGGGATGTAATGCCGGTATCAAGAGTGCACTACAGAACAGTCCGGATAACGAAACCTTCGGTTTTGTCTGTTGCCCGCTGAGTGACGAAGAGGTCTCCAGCAAGAAGCTCAAGGTGTATCCGATTGCGCTGGAGCCTGTCTACATTGTTGTAAACCAGGCAAATCCGATCAACGATATCAGCGAGGAACAGGTTCGGGCTGTTATGCGCGGTGATGTCATCAACTGGAAGGAGCTGGGCGGGGCGGATGAACCCATCGTGCTGGTGGCACGCCTGCACTGCAAGAAGCGTCCGGGGCACTGGAAGACAATACTGCCTGATGCAAAGCTGTTCCGTCAGCAGCGGCTGAACGTCAAGAGTGCCGCCGACATGGTGCAGCGCATCAGTGATTTCAGGAGTTCATTCGGGCATATTGGCTCAACCTGGGAATTTGGCCCTGACAGCCGACTCAAGGTGCTGAGTGTCAACGGGTTCATGCCAACACCCGAAAACCTGCGACTTAAAAAGTATCCGTTCTACCGGGAGTTGTCGGCGGTAACCGATGGTCATCCCTCGGCTGATGTGCTGACTATCATTCACGAAGTGCAAACCGGTCCTGCGTTCCGTCGGGTTGCCACAAAGTACAACCTGCTTCCCTTGAAGAGCGCACAAGCACACGATCCATGAATTACACATCCCGTATATTTTTATATGTAGGGATGCTGATCGTGTTACTCACAGGGATGATGCTGCTGTCCTTCCGGACGGCAACGGATATTGTTGTTTCCGGCTCACATGAACACCTCCGCCATGCTGCCATACGCAAGCAGGAGAGCGTTCGCCTGGAGGGTGAGGAGTTACTGAGCTACACGGATATTATCGCCAATGACCTGCGTCTGCAGGAATACCTGTACATTATTATAGAGATTGGTGCCAGCAGGGAAGCGCTGGCGTCATATTATGACCGCCAGTTCAGCTCATTGCCGACAGACGCGCATGTGCTGGTTTCCAGTAGTGGCGATGTGTTGTATGGCGAAAAATACAAGGACGTGGTGAATGTGTTGCGTAAACGGGGCGGTGCCAGTGTACGCGAACAGTTCCTGTTTCTTTCCTCTGAAGGTCCGGTCCTGGTCGCTACGCAGCCAGTCGTGTACCAGGGGCAGACCCTTGCAACCAGTGCCGTGGCACGTCTCCTCGGGAACGACTGGTTAAGGCGGCAGGAAAGCAAGTCTGAAGATTACCTGATATTTTTTGAATCCGGTGGGCGCATATTGTGGAGCAGTAATCCGGACTTTCGGGGCTTCCTGATTGACACAAATAAACAGATGATCGCCGATGGCGAGCGTTCCTTCCATTTGCGGGAAGTCGAGCTGCAGGGTGCTGAAAGCAATATGCCGCGCTTGTGGTTTGCTGCATCAGAAACGCATTTGCTGCAGATGCTTAATCGCTACCGGAACTGGGCCTACGCGTTCTCTCTGCTGGGAGGTTTGACAGTTCTGCTGCTCGGCTGGTTGATGATACGGAACTTCCGGCGGCCGTTTGCGCAGCTCATGGAGGCAACCGAGGCCATGGTGCATGGTCGCTTGCCGGTGCTGAACCGAAGTGAATCACGAACCGAGCTGGACCAGTTGCTGAACCGTTTTGCTGACGTGCTTGACGCCTTGCGGCGGGAAAAGGCCAAGGTCAAAAAAGCGCACAGGAAGCTTCAGGAAACAGCAATTACTGACAGTCTGACGGGTATGTACAATCGACGTTATCTGCAGGAAATCACGCCCGGTCTGTTTGCCCAGGTCGAGCGCGATGGTCGCTATTTGACAGCAATACTTCTCGACCTGGATTTTTTCAAGGCGATTAATGATGAGCACGGTCACCTGGGTGGTGATGCGGTGCTGGTGCATTTCTCACGCCTGCTAAAACATAATTCCCGTGCCAATGATTACCTGTTCCGCATCGGCGGTGAAGAATTCCTGATTCTGAATGTGGCGAAGGATCCCGGGGGGAGCGTGGCACTGGCCGGGAAAATACGCGAACTGGTGAGTGAGACGCCCGCAAACTATCAGGGCGTGAGTATCCCGATGACGGTAAGTGCCGGCATCAGCTGTTGTTCCGGACATGCCGGGGAGGGCTCGTTGTCGCGGCTGATGCGTGCAGCAGACAAGGCGCTTTACGAGGCCAAGGCCAGCGGGCGTAACCGCGTTGTTGTGCACATGAGTTGCAAGGACGTTAGCAGGTCGGTGAGCAAGCGGGTGCAGAACAAGCCCTTGTCACTGGTGCGACACATAAAAGATCCTTCCTGAACATCCGTCAGTCCTGTTTTCTGTTCCCCGGGATGATGAATCTCCCCGGCATCTGGTACAGTTCAGCTTATGTGTGGAATCTGCGGTGAACTCCGTTTTGATGGCAAGGCCCCTGACGCCGGGGTTGTGACGCGTATGCTGTCCCGGCTGGAACGGCGTGGGCCTGACCATGAAGGGCGTTACCTGAAAGGACCTGTGTCGCTGGGGCATCGCCGGCTGTCGGTTATCGACCTGTCTGATGCATCGAATCAGCCCTGGGTTGATGAAGCGTCCGGCCTTTCGCTGGTCTTTAACGGGGCGATCTATAACTACCGTGAACTGCGCGCCGAACTGGTTCGTGAGGGCGTACAGTTTGTCAGCGACGGTGATACCGAGGTGGTGCTCAAGGCCTATGCGCACTGGGGTGAGGGCTTTGTTTCCCGTCTGCACGGTATGTTCGCGCTGGCTATCTGGGACAGCCGGCGCCAACAGTTGCTGGCGGCACGTGATCGATTTGGTATCAAGCCGTTCTATTACCGCCACACGCGCAACAGTTTCCGCTTTGCATCCAGTACCCAGGCCCTGTTGTCTGCCGGCGGCGTCGATACCGGCTTTGACAGTGTCGCCCTGCACCACCACTTTACCCTGCACGCCGTGGTGCCGGCACCGCGTACCCTGTTGAAGGGGATTCGCAAGTTGCCGCCCGCGCATCTGCTGGTCATTGATGCGAAGGGCAAGGAGCGTCTGTCGGCCTACTGGCAACTCGATGCCTCGCCGCCCGATCAGCCACTCAGTGAGGGCGAGTGGCTTGAAGCAACCCGCACAGCCCTGCTGGAAGCCGTACGTCGGCGCCGGGTGATCGCCGATGTGCCGGTTGGTGTGCTGTTGTCAGGCGGGCTGGACAGCAGCCTGCTGGTTGCGCTGTTGGCAAGGGAAGGTGGCAATGATCTGCTGACGTTCTCTGTGGGGTTTGAGGATCATGTGGACGAGCGTGGTAATGAGTTCGAGTTTTCAGATGCAGTAGCCGAACGTTATGGTACACAGCATCACAAGATTCATGTGCCGAACCATGAGGTCCTCGACCGGTTGCCGGAAGCCATCGACCAGATGGCCGAGCCCATGGTGGGTCAGGATGCCGTGGCATTCTTTCTACTGTCGGAAAAGGTGTCACAGCACGTCAAGGTGGTACAGAGCGGACAGGGTGCCGACGAGGTATTTGCCGGGTACTTCTGGTATCCACGCATGCACGCGGCACGTGGCTCTGATATTGAGCGTTTTCGTCCCTTCTACTTCGATCGCGATCACCAGGAGTATCTGCAAATGGTGGCCCCGAAGTACGCGGGTCCGGACTATACCGGGGCGCTGGTTGAGGAGCGTCTGAAAGCCGTTAACACGAGCGAGTACCTGAACAAGGTGCTGCACTTCGATGTCACGACATTGATTGTCGATGACCCGGTGAAGCGCGTTGACAACATGACCATGGCGTGGGGGCTGGAGGCGCGTGTTCCGTTCCTCGATCAGCAACTGGTCGAACTGGTAGCGCGCATGCCTGCGGAACTGAAACTCCGTGACAACGGCAAGTACCCACTCAAGAAGATCGCGCGAGGCCTGATCCCGGACGCAGTGATTGATCGGCCCAAGGCCTATTTCCCCGTGCCTGCGCTGAAATATATCAGTGGGCCGTTCCTTGAATTCATGCGCGACATTCTGACATCGCGTGCCTGCCGTGAGCGTGGACTGTATCGCGAGAGTTATGTGCAATTACTGCTGGAGAACCCGGAACAGCAGTTTACCCGGCTGCAGGGCAGCAAACTGTGGCACCTTGCTGCCCTGGAGTTGTGGTTGCAGCGCAATGTCGATACAGCCGGTTGACACAAGGTATTCAAAACCCCTTTAAAAAAGGCTTTTTCAGGCTCTCCCGGCTGCGTACAATTGTCCGTCAGTCGAATGAATCCAGAATCGAGAGGTAGTAACCATGGATGTAATGGAACGCATACAGCAGGCTGTTGACAGTCAGCCGATTGTCGTCTTTCTGAAAGGTACGCCCCAGCTGCCGAGCTGTGGTTATTCCGCCCGTACAGCGCAGGTGCTGCAGGCCTGTGAGGTTGAGTTTGGCCATGTCAACGTACTGGCGGACCCGGAAATTTTCGAGAACCTGCCACGCTTTGCCAACTGGCCTACGTTCCCGCAGGTGTATGTCAATGGTGAGTTGATCGGTGGTCACGATATTACCCTGGAAATGTTCCAGAAGGGTGAGCTAAAGCCCCTGTTGCAGGAAGCAGTCAAAAAATCTTCCTGATTCTCAAGTTGTTTCAGTATCGAATGGCACTAAGTTAAGTCGAAATCACCACCGTCATCCCGGCGCAGGCCGGGATCCAGGCGGTTGGATCAGGCTTTCTGGATTCCCGCCTGCGCGGGAATGACGGGATTTAAGGCTTAACTTAGTGCCATTCGTTTCAGTATTCAGCCTGCTGTAAACAGTTTCGCATTGATCAGGAAGTGTGCCCAGATGCTGGCAGCGTAACCGAGCGCAATGGCCCAGCTCCATTTCATGTGCGCAAAGAAAGTGTAGATGCCGCGTGCCTGGCCCATAACGGCAACACCGGCTGCGGAGCCGATCGATAACAGTGAGCCACCTACACCGGCTGTGAGCGTCACCAGTAGCCACTGACCCTGGTCCATGGACGGTTCCATCGCCAGCACGGCAAACATCACCGGAATGTTATCAACAATGGCAGACAGGATTCCGACCAGTATGTTGGCCTGTGTGGCGCCCAGGTCACCGTACATCAGTTGTGAACCGACGGCGAGGTAACCGATTGTACCGAGTCCGCCAACACACAAAATGATGCCATAGAAGAACATCAGTGTGTCCCATTCGGCGCGTTCCAGGGATTTGAAGATGTTAAAACCGGCATCTGTCGAGGGTTTGCCCTCGATTTCCATCGATTCCCCGGAGAGGGCCTCCACGGGTTCGGGTTGCGTACGTTTCTTGAGGTAGTAGCCGTAAAATTTAAGGAAGCCCAGACCGGTCATCATGCCCAGCACCGGCGGCAGGTGCAGGAAGTTGTGAGCGGAAACCGCCATGCTGATTGTCAGTATGAAAAGGCCGACCACGACCCAGGCGCCGTACCTGAGTTCAACGGCCTCGTGGTGCGCCTGTGGTGCGGTACCCGGGACTGTCATGCCAAGAATGACAGCCGGAACCAGCCAGTTGACCAGTGAAGGTACAAATAAGGCGAAGAACTCCTGGAACTGTACGATGCCTTTCTGCCACACCATCAATGTGGTGATGTCGCCGAACGGGCTGAAGGCGCCACCGGCATTGGCGGCAACCACAATATTGACGCAGGCCACGGCAACAAAGCGGTGGTCGGAACCGCCTACCGCCATGACCACAGTTGCCATGAGCAGGGCAGTTGTCAGATTGTCGGCTACCGGGGATATGACAAAGGCCAGCGCTCCGGTAATCCAGAATATCCTGCGCAGTGAAAATCCACGTCCAACCAGCCAGGCGCGGAGGGCATCAAAAACCCCGCGCTCTTCCATGGTGTTGATATAGGTCATGGCGGCGAGCAGGAACAGGAACAGTTCGCCGAACTCTTCCAGGTTATGTCGAACTGCAAGCTCGGCGGTATGGGTGTCGCCAGCCTGCATATAGAGCAGTGCCACAATAAGCCAGATGAAACCGGCTGCGACCATGGTGGGTTTGGACTTGCGCAGGTGTAACGCTTCTTCGCCGATGACCAGCGCATAGGCGAGGACGAAAATACCAACAGCCAGCCAGCCGCCCCAGTGGCTGGTAAAGTTCTGCGGGTGCATGGCATCGGCGGAAGCCAGTGCCAGGCCCGGCAGTAGCGTCAGCAGGAGACCGGCTAACCAGCACCGGCAGGTTGAGGTCGTGGTTCGTTTCATCTTTCAGCTCCTTTCTGTCGTCCGTGACTTCGACGTGTCCATGTCCCGTCAGGCAATACGGTTACGCCCGGCTTCTTTTGCCTGGTACAGCCGTTGGTCAGCGGCATTCACCACATCGCGCCAGTCTTCTGACGCCGGTACCTGCTGATCGGGATTGTAGCGGGATATGCCGGCGCTCATGGTGAGTACGTCATAAGGACTCTTGCAATGTGTAATGGAAGCATCCTGCAGCTGCTTCAGGATGCGTTGTACGAGAATTTCTCCACCACCTGGCATGGTGTCCGGCAGCAGCAATAACAGTTCTTCTCCACCGTAACGGTATACCCGGTCTGATTTGCGAATGGAGGATTTCACAATTGAAGCGACTTGTTTCAGCGCTTCGTCTCCGGCCAGATGGCCATAGTGGTCGTTAAAGGCCTTGAAGAAATCAACATCCAGTAATACGGCAGTGTAGGTCTGGCCATAGCGGAGTGCGCGCGCATGGGTGTGCTCCAGGTCTACTTCCATGGCGCGCCGGTTGCCAATGTTCAGCAAGCCATCCTCCAGCGAAAGCGATCGTAGTTCTGCGTTGGCGGCGGTTAATTGTTCTGTACGTTCAAGAATGGCCCGCTCGATGACCTGTTGTTGTTGTTCGATAACATGAAAGTGCGCCTGCGCGAGATCGGTCTGGGTAATCAGGCCAACCAGTTTCTGTTCGTTGTTTACGACAGGGAAATGGCGAACACCGTCAGTCCGTGCAATCACCAGGGCATCAAAAAGTGTCTGATCTTCATGCATCATGCAGGGCGGGGCAGACATGAAATTTGAAGCAGGTTCACGGGTCAGGCCGGGCATATCGAGGATGCGCTCCAGAACACTAACCAGGTCGCGTTCCGTGATGATGCCTGTCGGGATACCGTTCTCACCCAGCACTGCGCAGGAATGGCGCTTTGATTGCATCGTGTTTATCACGGTTTGCAGCGGTGTTTCCGGGGAGAGCAGTGCAACATCCCGGGTCATCAGTTTGTGAATGAAGATTTGTGGCATAACGGGATCCTGGTGACAGGTTACAAGATCGTACTGGCCCCGTTAGCGGCACATAGTGCGTGGAATTTAAATGATTTTTAAGGGAGCCCTGATTAATTCGAAATCGTCATTCCGGCGCAGGCCGGAATCCAGAACATTCAACACCCTGGTGGTGCCCCTGCCCGCAGAAGGGTCAGTGACGCTGGTCCAGTTTTTCCAGTTCCGCAAGAATCCCCAGCACCAGCTTCTCGCCCTCGTCACTCATGCCTTCTGTCAGTTCTTCTGCGTCCCGTACCCCCTGCACCAGGGGGCGCAGTATGCCGGCCAGGCGAGCCATGTCCCCGCCGGCCCGCATCATTTGCTGGGCCATGGTGCCAAGCAGTTGCAGGGTTTCCATGTTGCCGGTACGGGCGCCATTGATCATGGCGGCGAGACCGGGTGCCGCCATGGCGCCGTCTATCCCCTTGTTGAGGTCGGGGAGTGTTTCCGGGTTCTGCAGGCCGCGCAGGATCGAGCCGACAATGGCCGCATCTTCTTCATCCAGGTTATTGAGCAGGGCCATGTCCCGTGATCCGGCAAGTATCTTGCGGATTGCAGCCACCAGTTGCAGCCAGCCATTCTGTTCGGCCTGTTTCAGGATTTCATCGAGGTCCGGCACCATATCCTTGTTCTGGCAGCCGATTACAACACGGTGTATCAGGCCGGTGTGGGCTTCGATGATTTGCTGGTCTTTTTCAGGAAGCATAGCCATGCGTCTACCTTTTTGCTTGCGTGTGAAATCCCCTGATGTGAGATAATAGTGCGATTTCGTGGAAATGAACACAGGTTCAGGGAGTATGTCATATGTTAAAATGTATCAGGTTCATCCAGTTGTTGCTTGTTCCAGTCCTGTTTGCGGGTGTGGCCTCGGCTGCGGACTGGCAAGCCTTGCCGGACAAGGCGCCCGAGCCGGCAGACAATCCAACCACTGCGGAAAAGGTCGAGCTTGGCCGCATGCTGTACTTTGATCCACGCTTTTCAAAAACCGGTACGGTATCGTGCAACTCCTGCCATAACCTGATGCTGGGCGGCGATGACAATCGTGATTTTTCCATGGGCGTGCACGGCAAGACTGGCGGTCGCAGTGCACCGACAGTATGGAATGCTGCTTTTGCCTCTTCGCAGTTCTGGGACGGTCGTGCGGCAAGCCTGGAAGATCAGGCCAAGGGACCGGTGGTCAACCCGGTTGAAATGGGTATGAGCGACCTTGAGAAAGCCATGAACCGGGTACGCGCCATACCGGGTTACAAGCGCTACTTCGAACGCGCTTTCGGTGACAAAAACCCGATGACGGTAGACAACGCTGCCAAAGCGGTTGCCGCGTTTGAACGCACCATGATTACGCCGGGCAGTCCCTATGATCGTTTCGTAAAGGGTGACAAGACAGCCCTGACGGCGCAGCAGCAACGTGGCATGCAGGCGTTTGCCGACACAGGTTGTGCCAGTTGTCATTCCGGGCCGGCTTTCAATGGGCCGTCAATGCCCGCCGGTACCGGCTTCTTCATGAAGTTTCCAACTTTTGCGGACAGTGACTATGTAAAAAAGTATGGCTTCATGGAAGACAAGGGTCGCTTTGAAGTGACAGGTAACAAGGCGGATATGCACCTGTTCAAGGTGCCGACGCTGCGCAATGTGGCGCTGACGGCGCCGTATTTCCATAACGGCTCGGTTGCCACGCTGGCTGAGGCCATCCGGGTGATGGCCAGGGTGCAGTTGAATGCAGACCTCGACGATGCGAAGGTTGCGGATATCGAGGCTTTCCTGAATGCATTGACCGGCGAGTTCCCCGAACAGAAGCTGCCACGTCTGCCGGCTACACCGGGATGGTCGATTGTTACCGGAAAGTAAACGAAGACCCCGGCATAACCTTCGCCCGGTCATGATAGGGCGGAGGTTTATTGCCCGGTAAATTCATCCCATTTATTGACGATAATGCAGAACAGTTCGGCGGTGCGTTCAGCATCGTATTTTGCCGAATGCGCCTGTTCCTGGTCCCATTCCATCCCGGCGGCAAGTGCGGCGCGCGCCAGTACGGTCTGACCGAAGGCAAGGCCGGCCAGTGAAGCCGTGTCGAAACTGCTGAAAGGGTGGAAGGGATTACGTTTGATCTTGCAGCGCTCAGCGGCGGCGTTCACGAACCCCAGGTCGAAAGACGGGTTGTGTCCCACCAGGATCGCGCGCGTGCAGGCGGCTTCTTTAACGGCCTTGCGTATTGGCGGGAAAATTTCACCCAGTGCCTGGGTTTCGGGTTTTGCCATGCGGAACGGGTGGTAGGGGTCGATACCGGTAAATTCCAGTGATTTTTCGTCCAGGTTGGCGCCGGGGAAGGGTTCCACGTGGCAGGCGTGGGTTTCCACCGGGCACAGCTTCCCCGCTTCGTCATAGTCGAGAATGACGGCGGCGATTTCCAGCAAGGCATCGCGTTTGGCGTTGAAGCCGGCGGTTTCAACGTCGACAACGACGGGCAGGAAACCGCGGAAGCGGTTGGCGAGTTTTGCGCTGGCGTTTTCATCGGACATTCGACAAGCATACCGGAAGGGGTTGGTTGGGGTGAACTTTTCGGGGTTTGGAGGGCTGTGCGTTGCAGGATGTTGGCTGGTCGGGGACGGCTTTTCCGGTTCAACGGTTTGCCCGCTACGCGGGTTCCCTGCGCCGTCCGCGCGACAGCGTGGATGGCGAGTTTAGCGAGCGCGCAACAGACCGAGAAGCGCAGGGAACCCGCGTAGCGGGCAAACCGTTACCGGCAAGAAATACCACCGCCCCGTGACGAAATGAGAGCACCTTTTGTAGCCATAACAACGATCAGCTCGGCAGTTTCCAGTGCAGAACCCCGCCCGCCCGCATGGGAATGAGTTTGTCCTTACCCATCGGATAATAATCCGGTACCGTCCAGTCTTCCCTGGTTAACGTAATGGTGTCTTCATTACGTGGCAGGCCGTAGAAATCCGCCCCAAAGTGGCTGGCGAAGGCTTCCAGCCTGTCCAGTGCACCGGCCCGCTCGAAAGCTTCTGCATAGAGCTCGATTGCTGCGTGTGCGGTATACAGACCGGCGCAGCCACAGGCACTTTCCTTGGCCTGTTGCGGGTGTGGGGCACTGTCGGTGCCGAGAAAGAATTTCGGGTTACCGCTGGTGGCGGCTTCCACCAGCGCTTCACGATGTTGCTCACGCTTGAGGATCGGCAGACAATAGTTGTGCGGGCGGATGCCGCCGACAAACAGGGCATTGCGGTTGAGCAGCAGGTGGTGAGCGGTGAGGGTGCCGGCGATGTTGTCCGGCATGCCGGTGACGAAATCTATGCCCTGCTGCGTGGTAATGTGTTCGAGAACAATTTTCAGCGCGGGGAAGCGTTTCACGATCGGTTCCAGCACTTGCTCGATGAACACGGCTTCGCGATCAAAGATGTCCACATCGGGATCGGTCACTTCGCCGTGCACCAGTAGCGGCATGCCGGCCTCCTGCAGGGCTTCCAGCGCAGGCCAGGTGTTTTCAAGTCGGGTCACGCCGGCGTCGGAGTTGGTTGTCGCGCCAGCCGGATAGTACTTGACGGCTTTCACCGCACCACTGTCCTGCGCGGCGCGTATGGTGTCGGGTGAAGTCCTGTCAGTGAGGTACAGGGTCATCAGCGGTTCGAAGTCACTGCCGGCGGGCAGTGCATCGAGAATGCGCTGGCGGTAGGCGAGCGCGGCATCGGTGTCGGTTACCGGTGGCTTGAGATTGGGCATAATGATGGCGCGAGCGAACTGCTTCGCGGTGTGGGCAATCACTGCACGCAGGGCGTCACCGTCCCGTACGTGCAGGTGCCAATCGTCCGGGCGCTGGATTGTCAAGTTCATAATGTGCGTATTCCGGTTGTTTTCCGTTGATTTTCCGACGCTTTTGCCGCCGTTCGCGGCATTTTTCGCCTTGACCTTGGAGGGCAAAACACAGATCATATCGCGCTCGGTTTTTGCCGGGTAGCGGTTGCTTTATGCAGACCGTGCCGAGCGTGGCAGCGTGGCCGGACAGCGTTGTTGGAGCATGCGGAAAACTCGGGAAAATATCAATACTTTCAATTCATTGACGAGACCAACCGGGTCTCGGGACTGCAAGGAGCCTCATGAACGTTGCCGACAAAAAACGGCTGCTGCGCGAAATGTTGTTTGCGCGGCGCTTTGAGGAGCGCTGCTACGAAGCGTACGTCGAACGAAAAATTGGCGGATTTCTGCACCTGTACTCAGGTGAAGAAGCCTGCGCCCACGGTGTGCTGGAAGCTGCACGGCCGGGTGATGACTATGTGATTACCGGCTACCGGGACCATATTCACGCCATCAAATGCGGTGCGGACCCGAAAAAGGTCATGGCCGAGTTGTATGGCAAGGAAACCGGCTCCTCCAGGGGGCGGGGCGGTTCCATGCATATCTTCGACGTCGAACACCATTTTATGGGTGGCTATGCGCTGGTCGGCGGGCCCTTCCCGCTGGCGGCCGGTATGGCCAAGGCGATCAAAATGAAGGGTACGGACCAGATCTCGATCTGTTTCCTCGGTGATGCCGCCAACAACCAGGGCACGTTCCACGAATCACTGAACATGGCCAGGGTGTGGAGCCTGCCGGTGCTGTACGTGTGTGAGAACAACCTGTACGGTATTGGCACGCGTATCGACCGTTCCACGGCGGTCATCGACCAGTACAAGCGTGTTTCCGGTTACGATATTCCTTCCGCACAGG
Organism: Thiogranum sp.; assembly: GCF_058323355.1. Lineage (NCBI taxonomy): Bacteria > Pseudomonadati > Pseudomonadota > Gammaproteobacteria > Chromatiales > Ectothiorhodospiraceae > Thiogranum > Thiogranum sp. The sequence goes on along the minus strand of NZ_JBTTIO010000066.1, from coordinate 4,641 downwards.
CTGACGGCCAGGATATCGAGGCGGTTTACAAGGCAGCGAAGAAGGCTGTCGACCATGTGCGTTCCGGCAAGGGGCCTTACTTCCTCGAACTGATGACCTACCGTTATCGTGGCCACTCCATGTCCGATTCCAATGCCTACCGTTCAAAAGACGAAGAGCGCATGTGGTCGAAGCGTGATCCCATCATCCTGCTGCGCGACCGTCTGATCGAGGCCGGTGAGATCAGCAGGGACGACTACAAGGCAATGGATACGGAGATTCTCGACCAGATCGAGGACGAGATTATTGCATTCGCCGAGGCTTCACCCGAGCCGCGTGTCGAGGAACTGGAGAAGTATTGCCTGGCGGAGAATGACCCCTGGGTGCTGGGAGGTGGCCGCTGATGGCTGAGATAATGTACTGGGAAGCGATCCGTCGCGCCCACGATGAAGAAATGGAACGTGATCCCATGGTGATCTGCATGGGTGAAGATATCGGTGTTGCCGGCGGTACCTACAAGGCGACCAAGGGCCTGTATGAAAAGTATGGCCCGGAGCGCGTCATCGATACACCGATTTCCGAGAACGGTTACACCGGTCTGGGCATCGGTGCGTCCTTCCTCGGCGTACGCCCGATTATCGAAATCATGTCAGTGAACTTTGCCTGGCTGGCGATGGACCAGTTGTTCAACTCGGCCGCCAAGGTGCGTTACATGTCAGGTGGCCAGCTGACGGCACCGATTGTCATGCGTTCTGCCGGCGGTACCGCGCATCAGCTGGGTGCACAGCATTCCGCGCGTATGGAGAAAGTGTTCATGGGTATTGCCGGTCTGCGCGTGGTAACGCCGAGCACGCCGAAACAGGCCTATGGCTTGCTGAAATCCGCTGTACGTTGCGATGACCCGGTGTATATCAACGAACACGAACTGATGTACAACATGAAGGGCGAAGTGCCTGACGAGGAATATTTTCACCCGCTGGAAGGTTCCGAGGTGGTACGCGAGGGACGCGACCTGACGCTGTTCGGTTACAACATTTCCGTGCACTGGTGCCTGCAGGCGGCAGAGACCTTGTCGAAGCAGTTCGGTATCGAAGCCGAGGTGGTCGACCTGTATGCCCTGTCCCCGCTGGACCGGGTGGGTATTGCTGCTTCCGTGCGCAAGACCCATCGCGCCATTATCGTTGAAGAAGCCGAGCCGCCGGTGGGTGTTGGCGCAGAAGTGATGGCGATTATCAATGAAGCATGCTTCTTTGAACTCGACGCGGCGCCACAGCGCGTATCGGCGGTCAATGTGCCGGTTCCCTACAACCACACGCTGGAGAAGGCGGCTATCCCCGGCCCCGACGATGTGGTTGCGGCTGCCCGGAAGATGGTTGGTAAATAATGGCTGAACCCTATGTAATCAAAATGCCCCAGTTGTCCGACACCATGACCGAAGGTGTGGTCGTCAGCTGGGAGAAGAACGTCGGCGACAAGGTTGAGCGTGGCGATATCGTGGCCACGGTCGAGACCGACAAGGCCATCATGGACGTGGAAGTGTTTCGTGACGGTTACCTGTCCGGACCGCTGGCGCCGGTCGATGCCACTGTACCGGTGGGGGAGCCTGTGGCTTACCTGGTGGCCAGTGCGGATGAAGTGAATACAGGCGGTGAGGCCCCGGTTGCAGCAGCGTCTGAACCTGAAGCAACGGCTAAACCTGCCGCGCAGGAATCCACTGCAGCAGGATCGGCGGCGGAAACTGAACCGGCCCCTGCCGAAGCTGTCGCACCGGAGGGCGCCACACACACCATTATCATGCCGCAGTTGTCGGACACCATGACCGAAGGTGTACTGGTCAGCTGGGAAAAAGACATCGGTGACAAGATCGAACGTGGCGATATTGTCGCCCAGGTCGAGACCGACAAGGCCATCATGGACGTGGAAGTGTTCCGTGACGGCTACCTGTCCGGCCCGCGCGTAGCGGTTGACGCCACAGTTCCCGTTGGTGAACCGCTGGCCTATCTGGTCGAGACTGCGGACAAGGTGGTGAATGAAGAAGCGGTGCCTGTCACTGCTGTAAAAACTGAATCTGCTTCCGCCGCAGCAGCGGGCGGAGAAGCTGCTGCGACTGCACTTGCCACACCCGTTTCACCTCCCGTTATTCCGGCAGGCGGTACGCCTGCCCCGCGCCCGCAAGGTCGTGCAGCCACACCTTACGCGCGTGCCATTGCCGGTGCGCGGGGTATCGACCTGGGCAGGCTGGGCGGGACTGGCCCGGGTGGCGTGATTGTCGCTGCCGATGTGCAGTCCGCGCAGCCGGCCGCCGCACCGGCCGCGGGCTTCCCGCAGGTCGACGTGCCGGGTAACGGCCGACCCATGAACAAGCTGGAAAAGGCCATCAGCGATGCCATGACATCCTCGCTGAGCATGCCGACCTTCCACGTGACGGCGCATATCAAACTCGGTGCCCTGATCAAGGCATCCAGGGCGCAGGGCGCCTCGGTGACGGTTGCTATCGCCAGGGCCTGCGCCATGGCCATGCAGCAGTACCCGAAAATGAACTGGTGCTACCAGCCGCAGGACAAGCTGATCGAACGCAGTAACGTCGATATCGGCATGGCCGTGTCCGCCGATGGTGGCGGCCTGGTGGTGCCGGTGCTGCGTAATTGTGAAAGCCGCGAACTGGATGAACTCGGTGAAGACTGGAAAGACCTGGTCGAGCGTGCCCGCAAGCGCCGCCTGAAACCGGAAGAATACAGCGGTTCAACCTTCCAGATCTCCAACATGGGTATGTTCGGCGTCAGCCATTTCGACGCCATCGCCACGCCGGGTATCGCGGCCATTCTCGCCATTTCCGCCAACACCGAACAGGGCAGTCCGTTTACCATTACCGCCGACCACCGCGTGGTCAATGGCGCCGAAGTGGCGTTGTACCTCAATGCCCTGAAAGAACTCATCGAACAGCCCGACAGCTGGATGGGCCCGAGTGGTCCTGCTATCCCGGAAGGTAACTGGGATTACGACGTGGTGGTGGTTGGCGGTGGTCCCGGCGGTGAAGACTGCGCCCGTGATCTTGTCGCGCATGGTCTCAAGGTGGCGATGATCAACGATTCCCCGTTGCCGGGCGGCGAATGCCTGTGGCGTGGCTGTATTCCCTCGAAAGCCTGGCGCGCTGCCGCGGACCGTATCCGTGACCGCCTGCACGATGCTCACCTCGGTATCACCCCGGGCAAGCCGAAGCTGGACTGGAAGGCGCTGGAAGCCACGCGCCGCAAGGTGCTGGAAACCCGTGGCGACATGGCGCTGAAAACCGACAAGGGTGTGAAGATCAAATACATCCAGGGCTTTGGTCGCTTCGTCGACGAGCACACGGTGTTTGTCGATACTTCCGGCAACCAGGATGATCCGCATACCCGCGCCGTGAATGCCGACAAGCCGAGCGGTGAAACCATCACCTTTGGCTGTGCCGTGATTGCCACCGGCGCACCGCCTTTCGTGCCGCCGATTCCCGGCGCCGTGGAAGGGCTGGTCGAAGGTGGTGGGGTACTCACTTCCGATACCGTCTGGCAACTGGAGCAGCAGCCGAAGAAACTGGTCGTTATCGGCGGCGGCGCCATCGGCCTGGAAATGGCGCAGATCTTCCAGGACTTCGGCACCAACGTCACGCTGCTGGAAGCCAAAGACCGCATCCTTGCCGAAGTGGAACCGGAAATTGCCAGACACCTGACCGGCGTACTCAACGACGATCCACGCCTGACCGTGCATACCTCGGTGCAGATCGACAGGATCAGCGGCAAGGCCGGCGCCGTCACCGTTAAATACAAGGACAGCGACGGCAAGGCCCACACCATCAAGGTCGATTACGTCATCATGGGGACCGGCAAGCGCCCGGTACTGGACGGACTGGAGCTGGACAAGGCCGGCGTGGCCAGCGAACACAGCATCATCAAGGCCGATGCGCGCTGCCGTACCAGCGTGCCGCATATCTTTGCCATCGGTGACGTGATCGGTGGGTTGATGCTGGCGCACACCGCCGCGCAACAGGGCCGTGTGGCTGCCGCCACCATCCTTGGCGAAGACATGAAGTACGACCAGGACAAGGACTGTGGCGTGATCTTTACCCGCCCCGAGGCAGCGTTCGTTGGCCTGTCTGTCGACCAGGCCAAAGCGAAGGGCATCGATGCCGTGGAAGCCAGGGTGCCGATGAGCATCGACGCCAAGGCCATGATCAACAACGAACTGCACGGCATGATCAAGATCGTGGCGGACAAAAAGACGCAACGTATCATTGGTGTGCACTTGCTGGCGGATCATGCGGATACGCTGATTGGCGAGGCAGTGATGATGGTGTCCGGGAATATGACGCTGGAGCAGGTGGGTCACGCGATACACCCGCACCCGACGCAGACAGAAATGTTTGGCGAACTGGCGCGGCGGCTTGGGTCCCGGTTGCGGCGTAGTGCGAAGATGAAGTCTAAAGCAAAGGGCTGATTGATTGTTGTTTGGGCAGACGGGAGTGTGTGGCCGGATTTCAGGCCAATGGTTTGCCCGCTGCGCGGGTTCCCTGCGCTTCTCGCAAAACGCAGCGCGATCCCAAACTCGCGGTTTCTTCGAAACCGCTCAAACAGGGATCGCTTCTTCTGCGTTTTGCTGCGATGCTCGGCTGCACCAACGGCCTGAAAT
>NZ_JBTTIO010000065.1:0-58436 GCF_058323355.1 Thiogranum sp. | reverse complement strand
GTGCTGTACGGGATCGCGACATGCTAGCGGTCAGTTGTCGAGGATGATTTGATCTGGATCAATAAAACAGGCTGTCAGTCACTTATGAAATTTCTGATTAATTCAGCTTCCGTCATTCCGGCGCGTGCCGGAATCCATGGAGTTCGGTGTACTGGATGCCGGCCTTCGCCGGCATGACGAATTAATCAGAGATTCCTGAATGTAGAAGGATTTCGTATCAGGCGGCAGACAGATTCAGCGGCGAATGTCCCGGCGGCGCCAGGTCCGGGGTTTTTTCCAGCACTTCGAAGGCATCATGACGCACGTGATTCTGCTTCATCTCTTCGCGCAGCATGTCCTCGGTGACAATACCCTTTTCCACGCATTCCTTGAGCAGGCCGAAGAACAGCCGGGTCTGGTTGGCGTCCGGGTGCTCCTTGTACTTGCCCAGCAGGCCGTATTCACCAAAGATCTTGCGGCGGGCACGCATGGCCCAGGCCACCGGCGGGAACAGGCGGAAACGTTCGGCAGGCCGCCAGTCGATCGGCAGGCCGGCTTTCCACGGCTGGGTCTTGCGCCGTGTCACGTGCAGCATCTTCGTTTCCGCTGTCAGCTTGTCGAAATCGTTCCAGACATTTTCAAACAGTCCAATGGTGTCGCGGTCCTCCATGCGCAGGCAGATCCACGGCATGTAGTCACGCTTGAAGTCGAACATGTCGTTGAAGGATTGTTCCACCTTCCAGTGCGTCAGCTTCTCGCAGTCCAGCAGCATCACGCTGGAGGCGAGGCAACGATCGATGATGCCCTTGGTGCCGGAGCGCGGCCGACACATGATGGCCTTGCCCTGCATGTCGCGTGACAGCAGTTCCCAGATATCGGCAATGGCGAAGATGTCCGGGTCGATGACCACGGCACGGCCCTGGTAGCCCATCAGTTCGGGCGGCATGAAACGGGTCGGTGTAAAAGACTGCAGGTCGTCGTTCAGCCAGGTGCGTTTGACGCCATCGCGCAGGTACAACTGGCCCTCACGTTCCCGAAAGAACGGGTAGTCCCTGGTGTTGATGATACGAACATCGAACTTGTCGTTGTTCTGCGAATTGCGGCGCAGCGCATACTCGGCCACCAGGGCGCCGACAATCTGTTTGTGGTTGGTCTGTATGAAAACGCAATGGTCCATGGAATCGCCTGGCCTCGTACCCGTTACTGTCAAGGAAACTCTGATTCATCCCACGTCATTCTGGCGTATGCCAGAATCCAGTGGCTTTAATGGCAATGGATACCGGCATATGCCGGTATGACGATACATCAGAGCCGCCATAATTATAGTGCCACTATTGTAGCGGATTTATTCAGGAATTCCAGCGGCTTAGTGTGCCGCAGGTCACGCGCTGGAAGCCTTGTCCGGCACATCCGTTTCGGCTTTGTAGCCAAAAACAGGGTCCAGGCGTTCGCCAAGTAGTTCATTCATCGCACGAATTTGCTCGTCGTCGAAATAGTCGCGGTAGCCGCCGACCTTGGCCTTGCGAACCTTGTAGGAATTCGGGTTTTTACGGTCTTTCGGCACCATACGGCTGCCTGACAGCCAGAAAGTGCGTTTCTGCTCCATTTTGCGCATGTTGTCGATGGAGGCAAATTCCACCGCTTCGCGGATTTCCTCATCCGTGCCAGGTGTCCCGATGAACTCGACGACACGCCTCAGTGCACCTTCGGTGTCCGAGCGCAGGTCTTCGTAGCGCACGATGAGCAGCTGGCCGACGTTCTCCGCCTCACTGGCCCAGAGGTTCAGGTAGTCGATGATCTTCGGCAGGCCGGCCGGGTGCATGACAAAATCATAGATCGAGATATCTGCGCCGTGGTCCGGGTAATCGTTAAGCGCTTTCTTGCCCGGGCGCATGCGGTACTTCCACTGGAAGAACTGGGAGACGGCAACGTCCAGCGGGTTACGGATCAGCAGCACGACTTTCTTGTTGTAGAAATCCGCCTTGCTGTCAGCGTTGCCCGTGTAGTCCTTGATGTAATTATCGTGGGTAAAGAACAGCTTCGGGATGGCCCGGTTCTTTTTGTGCAGGTTGTCGAAACCGATCAGGTGGCGTTCCGACAGGTCGTGTTTGACCTGGTAGAAGCGGGAGATCATTACGCGCACCCAGGTACGGCCGCTTTTGCCAAACGATACGATGACCGCATCGGCCTGTTTCAGCTTTCGGTACTCTTCCTTGCCACGCAGCCAGCGGTCGATGCGTATTTTCTTTTCCTTTGGCAGGAAAAACAGGAGTCCGAGGACCAGAAACCGGGTAAGTTTCTTGAGGACGGTATGCATGAATGGCGACCTGCGAGGTAATGGCGCGGATTTCGGTAAAGAGGCGGATTCTAGCATGGTTACAGGCGCCTGGCATCAGCGTGCAGGAGTCGGTGGGGCAAGCTTGCACGCGGCAAATTTTGTTATAGTCCCCAACCCTCAGGGGTCGAACATGGTTGAATCGCGTGACGGGTAAAGACAAGATAGCCTGGAAGCCCCAGAACTATGAGGCACGCGTAGCGAGTGTGCGTATCCGCTGCCTCCGGCCGATGAAGCAGTTGCGCCAGCAGGGACTGCCTATTGAGCTTTACCAGGAACGGCACGAAAAAGACTATCGCCTGATCATCTTTTCCAAGGCCTACCACGCAAGGGATGTCGAACTGGCGCAGCGGCTGAAAACGCATGGTACAAAAATCGTTTTTGACTTGTGCGACAATCATTTCCTGCTGGCCAGTGAACGGGTCAAGCGCCTGAGAACCATGCTCGGGCTGGCCGATCACTGGGTCGTTTCCAGTCGTGCTCTGGGGGATGTTGTCAGGCAGGAAATGGCCGGGGTGGAACGACCGCTCACCGTAATAGAGGATGCCGTGGAGGAAGATCTGTCGGGCCACATGCTTGATCTGCCAGGGTGGGTCAGAGCGCGGGTACAGCTGTATCGACTGAGGCGCTTCCTGAGCGGGCCGGCCAACCGACAGGCGGCGCACCTGGTGTGGTTTGGTAATCATAAAGCCAGCTATGGTGATTCCGGGCTTGCTCATATGCAAAAACTCCGCCCCCTGCTGGAACAGCTGAATACACGTTACCCGCTTACGCTGACCGTTATCAGTAATTCCAGAGAGGTGTTCGAAAATGTTTTTCGGGACTGGCGGTTGCCGCTGTACTACATGGGCTGGAGCGCCCACAGCTTTTTTGCGGCTATGCGTTGTCACCAGGTTGCCGTGATTCCGATCGAGGTCAACGCATTCACCCGGGTAAAGACCAACAACCGGATCGCCTTGTCGCTGTCACTGGGGCTGGGTGTGGTGGCTGACAGTATCGACAGTTACCGGGTATTTTCCGGTTGCGCATTCCTGGACGACTGGAAGGGAGGGTTGTCAGCCTATCTTGAAGATCCCCGGTTAATCCGGCAACACACCGATTGTGCGGCCGGGTTGATACAGGAACAGTTCAGTCTTCCGGTGATTGCGAAACGCTGGCAGGGCCTGGTCGAGTTGGTTATGGCAGGCCGATAGAGTGTGAAAGTGGGCTACTTCTTCCGGTACAGGGCTGCCAGCTCATCACCTTTCGATGCCAGGCGTGCAAATGGAATATAGAGACTGGCTAATGCCTTCAGTACCGGCTTTTTCTCTGACGGGGTGCCGGTGTTGCCTGTTTTATAATCGAGGCTCCTCAACAGTATTTTCGGTTTTACGTGGATATCTATGGAGACAGGCTCAAGGCCATATTCGCTGGCCAGCCTGTTCAGATTGTCCTGGTTGTACAGCATGAGGTGACGGGGTATATCGTTGGCAAACCAGTATTCCCCGAACAGACTGCGTCCGAGCGATCTGCTGTTAGGCGTCCTTATCAGAACATGTCCGCCCGGCTTGGTGATGCGCGCTATTTCAGCCAGCAGGCTGTGAGGGTCGGGAACGTGTTCAATGAGGTGGTGCGCAGTAACAAAGTCGAATGAATGATTCTCAAAAGCAGCGGATGACAGGTCGCCATGGAAGACATCGAGCCCGTTTTTACGACAAATCTCTACTGCCCTGGCATTGAATTCGACCCCGTGGCACTGCCAGCCGATAGACTTCAGTCGCAGCAGGTTTTCTCCATTACCGGTACCAATATCCAGTACCCGGCCATCGGGAACATAAGGGATAACATTGGGGACTGACTTGTATGGGCGAATGCGATCCAGCAGTTTTACGTTGTTTTCAACCTGGATGTGCTGGTAGCCCATCCTGTTCTTGAGTGTTTGCAGTGCGCGCCTGGAAAAATGTGGTTGTCTGGGTTCAGTGTATATCGAGTATGAATCGGGATAAAAGTCGGAAATTTCCGCCGCGGCAGGGGCAGGTGTCAGGTAGATCAGGCCGCAACGGGTACAGCGGTCGTAGTCGTAGCGCTTGTTTCCGCCAAACATCAGGTCTCTGCCTGACAAATCGCGGTTGCCGGCACTGCCGCACAACGGGCAGGTGCTGGTCGAATCCAGGGAGGTAGAATGTGCCATGTCCGGTTTGTTTCGTAGTCGAGGTGATCGCGCATTATATATCAATAAAGCCAACCGATGTTTCGACAAGGATTGGGCCAGTGCGCAGATATTGATAGGATACATTACCGTCAGCTCAATCCTGCTACAGGAACAATGAAATGAAACTGGACAAGTGCCGCATAATCGAGTTGCCTGTTATCAATGATACCAGGGGGAATCTGTCGTATATCGAAGCAAACAGGCATATTCCCTTCGATATACAACGTGTTTACTACCTCTATGATGTACCGGGCGGGGCGACCCGCGGTGGGCATGCGCACAAGGCCCTGCATCAGCTGATAATCGCCATGTCAGGCAGTTTCGATGTGGTTCTTGACGATGGCATGGCCAAAAAGCGCTTTCATCTTAACCGTTCATATCACGGGCTGTATGTTTGCCCCATGGTCTGGCGTGAGCTGGATAATTTCTCGTCCGGGTCGGTATCGATGGTGCTCGCGTCGGACTATTTTGATGAAAATGATTACTTCCGGGACTATTCCGAATTCGTGGGTAGTGTGAGATCACAGGTTTGAATATCCCGTTTCTGGATTTGCACGCGGCCTATGCAGAACTCAGGCCTGAAATAGATAACGCTGTTGCGAGTGTGCTCGATTCTGGCTGGTATGTACTCGGGCAGCAGGTGGAACTGTTCGAGTCAGAATTCGCGGACTATTGTGGTTCTCGTCATTGTATTGGCGTTGCGAATGGCCTGGATGCCCTGTTTCTGATTCTCAAGGGGTATGGAGTGAGAGAAGGGGATGAGGTTGTTGTCCCTGCCCATACGTTTATCGCCACCTGGCTCGCGGTCAGCAGAACCGGGGCGAAGCCGGTCCCGGTAGACCTTGTCCCGGGTACCTACAATATGGATCCCGGCTTGCTGGAAGCAGTGGTCAGCGAAAGGACGAAAGCGATTATTGCGGTACACCTCTATGGACAGTGTACGGACATGGATTATGTCAATACGCTGGCCGGCCGCTACGGGCTGAAAGTTATCGAGGATGCGGCACAGGCACATGGAGCCCGTTACAGAACAAAACGGACAGGATCACTGGCCGATGCTGCCGCATTCAGTTTCTACCCCGCGAAGAACCTTGGGGCGTACGGGGATGGCGGTGCCATTACGACAGATGATGATGCGCTGTGTGAACGCATAAAATCCCTGCGAAACTATGGATCCAGTAAAAAATATACTCATGACCATGTGGGCTACAACTCAAGGCTGGACGAAATCCAGGCTGCGGTATTGAGGGTTAAACTGGGCAGGCTGGATGCATGGAACCGGCGGCGCGACAAAATAGCCCGTTTTTATCTGCAAAACCTCGGACTGTCCGGCCTGCTGTTACCCTCAGTGCCCGACTGGGCAGAGCCTGTATGGCACTTGTTCGTGGTGCGAACCGGCAGCAGGGAAATCGTGCAGAAGCGGCTGGGAGAGAAAGGTATCGAGACGTTGATTCATTATCCCGTCCCCCCCCACCGGACCGGGGCATACGTCGATGAGTACAGGGGGTATAAACTGGACAGGACCGAGAGGGTTGTGAACGACATACTCAGCCTGCCAATAGGTCCACATATGAGCCAGACCCAGGCGGCGTACGTTGTTGAACAGGTTTCGGCGCTGGAACTGATATCATCGGGTCATCGATAGGCAGTCACGCAGGAGCGCACGGGTGTCGGAAGAAGATTACACGAAATACGAACATCTCAGCTATGAGAAGTTCCGCGAGCTGGCCCGGTCGGAAGGGTTGAGTCGGCATCAGAAAGTCGGTTTTCCCGATGAATATCGGGAGGGCCGGGAAGAAGCTATATTCCGGGACATACTGCAGAAGTTGCCGATTGCTCGTACGAACAACAGGAATGTACTGGAGATCGGGCCGGGCTGCAGCGGTTTGCCGCTGATGCTGATGGATGCCTGCCAGGCGCAGGGGCACAATCTTTTTATGATTGACAGCGAAGAGATGCTGGCACACCTCCCTGATCGACCCTGCCTGGACAAGATTGCGGGTTGTTTTCCCGAAGTACCGGACTTTATAGCCAGCCAGGCTGGCCGAATGGATATGTTGCTCGCCTATAGTGTTATTCAGTACCCCTTTGAGGAAGGCGGCTTCTGGGCTTTCTTCGATCAGGCCCTTTTGCTCATGCGTGACGGCGCTTTTTTTCTGATTGGTGATATCCCGAATTCCTCCATGCGCAAGCGTTTCTTTTCCAGCGAGCAGGGGGTCAGGTTTCATCAACAGTATACCGGCAGGAGCGATCGGCCTGATATTGAGTTCAACTGTCTTGAGCCAGGGCTTATTGATGACAGCGTGGTGCTTGCAATGGTTGCGCGTGCCCGTGCAGCCGGTTATCACGCCTGGGTAGTGCCGCAGTCAGAGGATTTGCCTATGGCCAATCGAAGAGAAGACCTGTTGGTACACAAGCCATGACAGTACAGGAAAAGACAAAAAAGCTGGTCATTGTCGGCGATTCTGCATTTGCCGAGATTGCGCAGGAATATTTTGATGCTGACTCGGAGTACGAAGTTGTTGCATTCAGTGTCGAGAAAGACTTCCTGAAACGTAAAACATTACATGGATTGCCTGTGGTTCCCTTTGAGACGCTTGCCGAGACATATGCCCCGCAACAGCACGAGGTGTTTGTGGCGGTCGTCTACATGCAGATGAATCGCCTCAGGACACGACTGGTGGCTGAATCACGGGCAAAGGGCTTCAGGCTGGCGTCTTTCATTAGTCCGAACGCGTTCGTCTGGGATAATGTGGAGCTTGGGGAACATTGTTTTATTTTTGAGGACAATACACTGCAGCCGTTTGTCAGTGTGGGTGAAAATGTCGTTATGTGGAGCGGGAACCATATCGGGCATCACTCAAGGATTTCGGACAATTGTTTTATATCCTCACACGTTGTAATTTCAGGTTTTTGCGAGATTGGCAAAAACTGCTTTCTGGGGGTCAATGCCACGATTTCCAATAATGTTCGTATCGCTGAAGACAACTGGATAGGGCCAGGCCTTGTGATTATCAAGGATACCCGGCCCGGGCAGTTGTATGGCGCTACACAGCCAGAGCCTTCCCGCGTTTCGGCGCTGCGTTTTTTCAAAGTCAGGGAGTAGTTGAGCGATGCGCTGGCGGAAACTGGGCGTTGTGTGGAAGCCGGACGGTACTTTGCCGTGGGCGCGCACACACGCTACCTGCCCGACACCCGTAAGGCTCAACGATACATTGATTCGAGTGTACATCCAGTGTCGTGATGATAACAACGTGGGACGTGTAGGTTATGTCGATGTGTCGGCAAACGATCCCCTGTCCGTGCGGCAGGTGAGTGACAGGCCAGTGCTGGATATCGGGGTCCCTGGCACTTTTGACGACAATGGGGTGCTTCAGACGTGTGTGATAAAGGTGGACGATTCCAGTCTGTACATGTACTACGTGGGTTTCGAGTTAAGTCATCACATAAGGTACAGATTGTTGACGGGGCTTGCAGTCAGCACGGATGGTGGGTGTCATTTTCACAGGGTAAAGCAGACGCCGATCCTGGAAAGAAGCGACGATGAATTGTATTTCCGGGGTGGGCCATTTGTTTTACGTGGGGAAGCGGGCTTCAGAATGTGGTACGTGGCTGGCAGTCAATGGACAGAACTGGATGGCAAGCCCATGCCGGTTTATGACCTCAGATATATGGAGTCGGAAAACGGGATTGACTGGCCCTCGAAGGGGCGGGTGTCCATGGCTGTTTCTGATCCGGATGAGCATGGTTTTGGTCGCCCATTTGTGATGAACGAAGAGGGCCGCTACAAACTTTTCTGCTCTGTGCGCAAGCGATCCTTGCAGCGTTATCGTCTTGGTTATGCCGAGTCAGATGACGGTTTCCACTGGTCTCGAATGGACGAGCAACTGGGTCTTGACGTGTCGCAGAGTGGTTGGGATTCCGAATCGGTCGAATATTCGGCTGTTATCCGCGTGGACGGCAAGACTTACCTTTTCTACAACGGAAATGACTTTGGCGGTACGGGCTTCGGTGTCGCGGAACGGGTTGAGGGCAAGTGATGCAGGTGCGTCCTTACAGCGAAGCTGATGCCGAACGCTGGGATAGTTTCTGCGCAGATGCCTATATGGCAACGTTCCTGCACAGTCGCCGATTCCTGGGCTATCACGGTGTGCGGTTCAGGGATTTATCGCTCGTGCTGGAACACAAGGGGAATTAGTGGGGGGTATTGCCGGCCGCAGAGCACCCGGACGATCCGGGTTGCGTGGTCAGCCACCCGGGTATTACCTACGGAGGCTTCCTGCACCAGGGGAAATTGCGTGGCCAGCGTATGATCGATGCATTTGAAGCAGTCACCGCATACTACAAAGCCGACGGGCGGGATAGATTTTTCTATAAGCCTGTGCCATATATCTACCATCGTGCGCCGGCACAGGACGATCTCTATGCTTTGTTCAGGTCACAGGCCGTGAGGATGCGTTGTGATCTCTCATGCGCGATAGATCTGGATGGACGATTGCCTGTGAGTCAGCGCAGGAAACGGGCCTTGAAAAAGGCAGATAAGGCAGGTGCCCGGGTAGTTGTTGCCGATAGCGGGCAGATTGAATTGCTGTGGCAGGTTCTGGAAGAAAATCTGCAGCGAAAACACGGGGTCGCGCCAGTACATACTCTGGCCGAGATAACGCTGCTGGCGACACGTTTCCCGGAGAATGTCGAGTTTGTCGCGGGGTTGCTGAATGACCGGGTTGAGGCAGGTGTTGTTTTGTTTAAAACCCCGCTTGCCTGTCATGCTCAGTACATTGCTGCGAGTCCATGCGCCAATGATGCGGCTCTGCTGGACAAGGTGTTTGAGTATAGTATCGGTGTAGCGAATGAGTCCGGCGCGCGTTATTTCGACTTTGGGATCAGCAACCAAGACCAGGGCAGGGTTCTGAACCAGGGCTTGTTTGGTTTCAAGTCAGAGTTTGGCGGTGGTGGAGTGGTTCATGAGTTTTACGAGATAACACTGGGCTGATCGACGAGGTACACCGGACACCTTGTCTGGTTCACTATATGAGTAGTTTTCATCCACTGATAAGCGTCCTTATCCCGTCCTATAATCATCAACACTATATCCGGGAGACCGTCGAGAGTATCCGCAGTCAACGGTACCGTAATATAGAAATCGTTATTGTTGATGACTGTTCCACCGATGATTCGCCCAAAGTTCTGGAACAGTTGTTACACGAGTCCGGCGTGCCGATTCGTTTGTATTTTAACAATGAAAATCAGGGCGTGGTGCCAACAATTAATTCGGCACTCAATCACGCGAGAGGAGGTCTGGTGGTGTTGTTTGCCTCGGACGACCTGTTCTGTGCAGATCGTTTCGGCACGCAATTGGCATTGTTTGCCAGAAACCCTGATCTGAAGATCGTGTATGGGAACGGAAGGATTCTGAAAGAAGGTAAAACAGGTCGGCAACTGCATGGCCCCGAAACATGGGAGCTCCTGAACAGGGCGCCGCTAGACATACGGCGCTATCTATATACTCATACCAGCCCCCTGTTTCTTCAAACCGCCCTGATAAAACGATCACTTCTGCTGGCAGTTGGCGGTTTTGACGAGACAGCCCTGGCGGATGACTGGTTGTTGAATGCCAGGTTCTTTGCGCATATGCGTAGCAGACAGGAATATGCCTACGTGGATGAGGATGTCGTGTTCTATCGACACCATGATGCGAATGTCCACAGGGATTTTGTGCGTCAAAGTCGTCTCAAACTGGAGTTCATCGAAAGGTTCACGCCCGAAGAACTGAAGCCGGAAGGATTTTCAAATATCCACTACGATCTTGCACGGAATGCATTGAAGAATGACCTGAGAAAGGTTGCACTGAAGCACTTTATTCTCTCTCAAAAAACACAATTCAGCATGAAACGCATGAAATTTATACGTAAGTATTTGCGCCAGCTTGTGAGATCCCGTCGGCTATTGTCCTGATTCGTGCCGTGACCCGCGACAGTTCATCGTCAGGACGTTTGCCGGATGTCAGGAAGTTCTCTCCCAGCGGGACTGCCAGCTGTTTCTCGTACAGCAACTGGTGTATGGCAGTCAGATCTCGTGTATTACGCAATAGCCCCAGGCGGTTCAGAATCTTTCCGAATCGTAGTAAACGCCCGGTAATTCCTTTCTGGTCCGGCAGCGCATAGATGGCCAGCGGTTTCCCCATACGCGCAACTTCAACCATCATTGAGATACTGTCGCCGGTGACGATAAACCGGTCGGCCAGGCCCATTAAAGCAAGGTAGGGGTTGTCGCTGCTGTCTGCGGACCAGCAATAAAGTCGACTGTTCGGCGGTCGGTGTTTCTCCAATATTTCAATAACCGCCGGCGGCGTTCGCCGGCTGGTGCTGATATACAGGAAACCCTGGCCAGTGGCCTCGCAGGCGGAATCGAGCAGTTCTTTCGCAGCATCGGCGTCAAAGCAAAAAGGTTTGGTCTGGCCGCCGACCAACAGGGCGGTGAGAGGGCGCGGCAGTCCGGCGAGGCGATCGCGCCACGCGTCGGTGGCTTCGCTGATGGCGACTTCATTACTGCGCATCAGTGGGAGATCGAGTTTAAGTACTTTGTCGCTGTCAGGCATCCGGTACTGGGTGGGCACGATCACCAGTGAAAAGCGTTTCATCCAGCGTTTGGGGCGGCCCAGCAGGACAATTTTGCTGTGTCCGCCCGATTGTTGCTGGATCCACAGTGCCGCCATCGAGGGCCGTCGTCCGATGGTAAGAATCAGATCTGGCCAGGGCGGTTCCAGCCGATCAGAGCGTTCCAGGTCCAGGTGGTCGAGTGATACCCTGTAGCGGGGTTTTCCCAGCACATATTCCGGTTTGGGCAGCATGCGTTTGATTTCGTACGGCAGCCCCAGTGCTTCGGCAATGATTTCGATCTGGGCGTTATCCCCCGGCTTGTCGCCAATCACCAGCCAGATGCGCGGTGCCTGTCTTGTCTTCGCGTTTTCCATGTCTAGCGGAATGCCCCGCGCCGGTACAGGTCCCAGAACATACCCCAGATGAAAATCAGCGGCCAGCGGCGTACGCGTTCGGGGATTTCAACGCTGACGCCGGAGTGGCGTTCGAGTTTCCAGGCAATGTAGTCGAGTCCGCCATCGAAGGTGAACAGGGCTTTCAGCAGGCGTGCAACAGACAGCAGCTTGCCTTGTACGGTGCGCAGCTTCCAGGCGAGTTTTGCCGCGAACCGTTTCAGTGCCGGGTAGTTTGTCCGGTAGCGCAGAGCGTCAGCTGAGGCCTCCAGCCGGAATGCAGGTGCCAGTGCTGTTGCCGCGTAGCCCGTGACAGTTTCGTAGTAAGCCAGGTTCGCGGCAACCAGTTCACCGGCGCGGTTTGCGGATTCGGGGCGCAGTTCCGTGCGGTAGCTGAGTGTCAGGCCGTCACGCCATAATGACAGTATATCGCCGGCAGCTGGAAGTGCCGGCAGTGCGCGTTGCAGGAAGGTGGTAACAGCCTGCAGCAGGCACTGGCCGACCTGTTGCCGACTGTTGGTGTCACGTTGCCAGGCAATCGCAACCGGCTGACAGAAGCGCCCCCACAGGTAGGAATGGAACCAGCGGCGCGAGGTGCCGCGTTGCAGGTCAGCGAGTGTCAGTACAGCATACTTGCAGCGTACCGTATGTTCGTCGTGCTCCACCTCGGTGTAGAAGACGTTGGGTGGCAGCAGCCGGTTCCACACCGCACGCGCCAGCGAACTGTTGGCGTCCCGGTAGCGGTCGACGATCAGGTAGAGATCGACCAGACCATCGTAGGGATTGCCGCTGCGCAGGCAGGAACCGTAGAACAGGATGGCGGCTGTATTCTCGCCATGCCGCTGCCTCAAGCTATCAACCAGTGTGTGCAAGGCCGGATGTTGCGGCGCCGGTGTGAGGTCGGCGATGCGCAGATCCATGTTGTCTGTGTCGGCTGTTGTCATAATCTATAGACAACCAAACGGAATGCCAACCAGGTTTTCTTCGTATTGTTCGACCCGTTCCGCATTATTGATGACGATGCCAAGCGGGCATTCCCGTTCCCGGATAAAATCCCGGATGCCGCGCAGCGTTTTTGATGTGACCTTTTGTCCGTATTTGATTTCAATGGGTAGAAGGCCGAACTCCCCTTCCAGGACCAGGTCGATTTCAGCGCCCCCCCCGGTTCTGTAATGGTAGTAATCATGGGCGATACCTTGCGCGGCCAGGCCGCGCAGGATCGTTTCGATCACCATGGATTCCCATGAACGCCCCATTTGCGGGTGTGCCATGAGCGCATCAAGGTCGTTCAGGTGTAACAGGAAGTGAAGCAGGCCGGAGTCTCTTAGATAACCCTTTGGATGTTTCACAATCCGTTTGGTTGCATTTTTTTCATAGGCGGGTATGTGTCGCCAGATGAACGTTCCGTGTGCGATCTGAAAATATTCACGTACTGTCGGTTGCGATACGCCCAGCGCGCGTGCAACTTCCGAATAATTGATAATGGTTCCATTCAGGTTGCTTAACATCTGGATGAAAAGCCGGTATTTCTGTCGGTTGATACCGGGAAAGAGTTGCAGGATATCCCGGTCAATGTAGGTTTGCGTGTAGTTTTGCATCCATAGCATCTGGAATCGCCTCTGGTTTTTTATCCAGGGTTCCGGGTAGCCACCCCGCAGCCAGTAGTCGAACAGTCCAGGTAGCTCAACTCTCGGTTGGAGCGCCAGTAATTTTGCAAGGACATCGCGTTCATTGATCGCCTGAAAGAAATCTGAAGGCGGTAGCGCGCAGGCTTCGGCAAGATTGAACGGCGACAGTTCAAGAATGGCGACCCGGCCAGCCAGGCTCTCGGAAATGGCGTGAAGTAAATCCGGTGAGCTCGAACCGGTTATTACGAATCGGCCGGCTTGCTGCCGGTCGGCGTCGATGGCAACGCGTAGCGCCGGGAAGATGTCCGGCATCCGCTGGGATTCGTCAATGGCAATGTGTGAACGATTCAGACGAAAAAACAGGTCGGGGTCTTTGGCAATCTGGTCGTAATCATTTGCTTTTTCAAGGTCATAAGTCCTCCAGGCACCAGGGAGTTCCTGCAGGAGGGTTGTTTTGCCGCACTGGCGCACCCCAACGATGGCAACGCAGGGGAAGAGTGTTAAAAGTTCACGCAATAGTGGGGTGGCGTGCCTTTTCATACCAGGTAATATTAAAGTCTATATTTGAAAATGCAAGGTTTGTTGCTGATTTGCCTACGAACCGATCTTCAGGAACTCAAGGGTGCCACCATGACCGATCCGGATCGGCCCGTGTTCGCGACTGGCCTGGTAGAGTTCGCCGTCGATGGTAAAGGGAGCATCCATATCCAGTTCGAGTTGCCGGGTGTTGTGACTGAAGTAGCCGCTTTCCGGTGTGGCGCCAGTGCCGGGTTTTCCGCGCAGCAGGCCCGGGAGTTTTCTCAGCAGGCCTTGCGCCGGGTTTTCTATCCAGGTGCAGTGCAGCGGTTGTTGTTCCTTTCCCCACCAGGGGTGCAGCCCAAGGAAAAGTCGTTCCAGGCTGGTGACCAGCAGTATAGCAAGCTGTTTTTGCGTCGGCGTATCCTGGTCGTCCAGGCGCAGGGTGACGTCGATCGGCGCGGTGAACTGCGGATCGCCACGCAGTATGCCCCACACAGCCCGCAGCAAAGTGACACCGGGGCCGATTTCATCCGTGAGGCCTACGCGGTGAATGTGATCGGTGCAGTGCTCAATGCCATTGATGATGATGTTACCTGCACCAAAGAACATGCCATACAGTGCGCCCTGTCCGACGGCACCCTCGACACACAGTATGGGCCGGAACCGCCGTTCCTCGGGGAGTTCTTCACCGCCTGACCAGCGGCACAGTTTTTCCACCGCTTTCGTCAGGCTGCCGCGCATACCGGCGTCTGCGGCATTCATATTGGTGGTGCCTCCCGGCAATAAAACCACGGCGGGTTGTATAGCGAAAGGCGAGGCATCGAGCAATGCGGCAAACACCTGTGCTGTTGTGCCGTCGCCGCCATTGATGGCCACAACGCCGACGGACTGTTCGGCAAACGCCCGCAATGCAGTATGGATATCGTCGACAGATTGTGTGATGTGATGACATACATGGCCGTGCGCTTTCACCAGGGCCTCGATTCTGGCCAGTGCAGCACGGTTGCGGCGGCTGTGGGGGTTGGTGACCAGGCCCACACGGGGGCGATCATTTGGGTTGTCTGTGGAATTCAAGCGTGTTTGTCAGTCTGAATAGGGTACTATTTCCTGACAGACATCCTAACCCAGTACACTCAGGATAAGTACCTTTACAAAACATGGAGCCTCAGATTAATTCAATCATCCGTCATTCCGGCGAATGCCGGAATCCAGAAATTTCAAGGCCATGGATGCCGGCCTGCGCCGGCATGACGGTTTAATCCCGGCATGACGGTTTAATCAGAGACGACATAAATTTCTGTCATGAATGACGTTACGCCACCATCCGGCCTGCGTTTTGCGCATTTGTCGGATCCGCACCTCACCACGCTCGAGGCAGTACGCTGGAACCAGCTGCTGAGCAAGCGGATCCTGGGCTATTTGTCGTGGCGGCGTGGCCGGCGTGCCGAGCACCGCCGCGAGGTGCTGGACGCGCTGGTGGACGATATGCGCGAAACCCGGCCACAGCACATTGTGGTAACCGGTGACCTGACACATATCGGCCTGCCGGATGAATTCCGCCAGGCACGGCACTGGCTGGAGCGGCTGGGTGAGGCGGAGGATGTGACCATCGTCCCCGGTAACCATGACGCCTACGCCCGGCATGCCTGGTCAGATACCTTCGCGTTGTGGGAGCCGTGGATGCGTTCAGATGTGGCTGTGGGGCAGGCGTCGGCAACGACCGGAAAGTTGTTGTTTCCGAGCCTGCGTATACGCCGTGGCGTAGCGTTTATCGGTTTGTCGAGTGCACTGGCGACGGCGCCGTTTCTCGCCACCGGTAAACTGGGGGCCGAACAGATCGAACGTTTGAAAACCGTGTTACAGGAAACAGGGGCACGGGGCCTGTTCCGTGTGGTCATGCTTCACCACCCTGCGGTTGAAGGTGCGGAGAAATGGCGCAAGCGTTTGACGGATACCGCGGCGTTGAGCGAAGTGCTGGCGAAGTACGGTGCGGAACTGGTATTGCACGGGCACAGTCATCGTGCACTGCACAGTCATATTCAACGCGAAGTCGGTGATATCCCGGTGTTCGGGATTCCTTCGGCTTCCGCTATCGGCCGCAAGCCCGGGCGAGCGGCGCAGTATTATCTCTATGAGGTGCGGTCGGAGGGCGCGCGCTGGCGTATCGACGTGCGCGTGCGGGCCTACCAGCGCGAGCAGCACAGCTTCACACTGGCGCACGAGCATCACTTGTCAGCGCCGAGAATGGCCTCTACAAAGCGCTGATCCTCGACGCTGTCCACATCGATGGCGGCTTCAGGAAACGGTAGCAACAGCGGTTTGATTTTTACCCCCAGTTTGCCTGACAGGCGTTCCGCAGCGCTTTCCATGCGCAGCATGCCAAGGGCATAACGCAGTACCGACCCCAGCCCCAGCTGCCGAATGATGTACAGCGGGTTTTTGCGCTGTTTTTCCACACTGCGCCAGGCGTTGGCTACCCGGTGCGATTGAGGTGTCAGGAAGGCAAACAGGTTGCAGCCGCAGTAGCCGTCGTCACTGAAACGCATCACGGTTTTGTGTGCGCCGGGAAACTTCTTGTGGATAGCGTTGATGGTCGTGACGCCTGCTGCAACATCCGCGTTTGTTGCGCTGGCGCGTTGCAAAAAGTCATCCAGAATGTCCGGGCGCAACAGCGGATGGTCGGCTGTGGTAATCAACGCCGGCTGGCCCTCCGGCAATTGCTGCAAGGCCTTGTAGGCGCTGCTGGCCGGGCTGTCGGCGGGTTCGATCCAGCGCACCATTCCCGTGTCGATCATCTGCATCAGCACACTGGACGTTTCCAGGCAGGACCTGGTCGGGCCGCACAGCACAATGTCGTCGACCTGCCGGCTTCCGGCCAGTGCATCGACAACGTGCTGGATCATGGGGCGGTCAAGGATACCGACCAGTGCCTTGGTGCACACACCGGCGTGTTGTATCAGCGGGTCATGGCGGCTGCGGTCGGCGGCAAGAATGATGGCGGTAAATCCACGATCGGTCATGTGAGTTGTTTTTCATACAGGCGGTAGCGTTTGTATTCGACACCGCCCAGCTGTTCGATGATGTTGCGCATGGCCTGATTGTTTTCCAGTATCCACGACATTTCCACCTCTTCGATACCGCGGCGCACAAAAGGTGATCGCAGTGCCTCGGTGACGGCAAACGCCAGCGCCGGCCCCAGTCGTGTACGCTGGTATTTTTTCAGTACCCCCATCAGTGGAATACGCGCACGCGTAGGGTAGCGCACCTTGATGCGCCACAGCAGCTTCAGCCAGCCCAGCGGCAACAGTCGGCCATTCAGGTCCTGGATCGCCTGGTTGATATCGGGAAGGCCAACGATCATGGCCGCGGGTTCCCCGTCGACTTCGGCGATCTGCACAAAATCATCGTCCAGCAGCAGCGTCATGGCCTTGCCCACTTCCCTGAACTCCGCCTCGGTGATAGGCACAAAACCCCAGTTTTCCGACCAGGCGTCGTTGAAGATATGCCGCAGGATGTCCAGTTCCTTGTCGAGCGCCTTGTGGTTGAGAGGACGCAGGCGTATGCGTCCGGATAAACGTTCCAGCAGGCGTTTCACCATGGGCGAAAATGTGTAGGTCGGCGGTTGGTGGTAAGCCAGCAGATCCCGGGCCGGTATGAAACCGTTGGCTTCAACGTGCGCGCTGTAGTAGGGCGGGTTATGCCCCATCATGATGCAGGGTGGTGTATCAAAGCCATCAACCAGCAGGCCGGCTTCCTCGTTGATGGACAGCGTGAAGGGACCAATGACGCGCGACATGCCTTGCCCGGCAAGCCATTGTTCCGCAGCGTGGAACAGGGCAGAGAAAATCGCCGGGTCGCTTTCAGCTTCGAGGCTGCCGAAGTAGCCGGTCTGGTCCGCGTAACGATCGAGATGCAGCTGGTCGATCTGCGCACTGATACGACCCACGGGCCTGTTATTGCGGTAAGCCACCCAGCCGCACCAGCGCGCATGCTCAAAAAACGGATTTTTGCGGCTGTAGCGCTGTTTTTGCTCGATCAATAACGGTGCAACCCAGTTTGGATCGTGACGGTAGACCGACCAGGGCAGGTGAATGAAGTCCCTGAGTCGGCGCTTGCTGTCCACGCGGCGGACATCGAGATCATCCTTGTCGGCTTGCATCGCGTTTCGCTAATTGGCATTCGGGGCGCTGATCATACCGGGCGAACAGACAGGCCGCTATGATGTAAAATGCAGAATCCGTCACATTTTCTTCATGAGCAAACACTTAAGCTGTGAGATCACAAAAAACAGGCCTGAATCTGGCCTGGATTTTGCTTTAATTTCACGCGGTATTTGTTGGGTGAAGTAACCCGCGGATTTGCGGGGTTTGATCCGAGTTGTTGTATTATTTCTGTCGCGAATCGGCGACATTTTTGAGATAAGTCCAACAAGTGCCGAAAAAACGTTGAAAAAGTATTGTGTTTTCTTCCTATTGTAGGAATAATTCACATCCGGTTGACTGGACAGTCGAGTGCAGGTGTTGTTGTTGTGAAAAAACAACGACGGTGTGCGAAGTGAGCCGTTTGCGCAATTGGCGCAGACGAATTGACACAGTGGTGCTTCCGGTCAGTCATAACTGAAACTTTTTTGGGGCGTTCCTGTCTCTGACCGGAACCGAACACAATCCTCAAAGGGAAAAAACTTTTGGGCGCTGAATCGACACCAACCTTACACAATCTGCCGTTCCGTGCCGCTGATTTCGCTACCCTGCCTGATGCACTCGATTACGCTGCGAAAGGCGAGACCGGTGCAAACTTCTACACAGGTCGGGGCAAGCTCTATGCAACGATGCCCTACACTGAATTGCGCGAGGCCTCCCTTGTGCTCGGGCGCAAGCTGCTTGGCATGGGGCTGCAGAAGGGCGACCGCGTTGCACTGGTGGCAGAAACCAACCCCGATTTCCTGAGATTCTTTTTTGCCTGTCAGTATGCCGGGCTGATTCCTGTTGCGCTGCCTGCCTCGGTAAACCTGGGCGGCCATACCGTCTACGTGACCCAGTTGCGCGGCCTGCTGGAAAGCAGCATGGCCTCTGTTGCGATGGCGCCGCAAGGTTATGCCTCGTTCCTCGAAGAGGCCGGTGAAGGCCTGGGTCTGAAGCTGATTGGCTCACCCGATATTTTCGATGCGTTGCCGGATGCGGATATTGATTTTCCGTCTATCCAGCCCGCTGATACTGCCTACATCCAGTACACGTCGGGCAGCACGCGCTTCCCGCGCGGTGTTGTGATTGAGCAGGGTGCCGTCATGAGCAACCTGGCGGGCATTATTCGTCACGGTGTCTGCATTGGCCCCGGCGACCGTTGTTTCTCCTGGCTGCCGTTCTACCACGACATGGGCCTGGTTGGCCTGGTGCTGGTGCCGGTGGCTTCACAGGTTTCTGTCGACTACCTCGACACCCGTGATTTTGCCATGCGCCCGCGTCAGTGGCTGAACCTGATGACGCAGACCAAAGCAACCATCTCTTTCGGCCCCCCGTTCGGTTACGAGCTGTGCACACGACGCCTGCGCCCGGGGGAAGCGAGTAAATACGATCTCAGCAACTGGCGTGTCGCCGGTGTCGGTGCGGAAATGATCCGTTCCGAGACACTTGAGCGTTTTGCCAGGGCGCTGGCCCCGGCAGGTTTTGATGACAGGGCCTTCCTGGCGTGCTACGGCATGGCCGAGTGTTCGCTGGCGATCAGTTTTGCACCACTGTTCGAGAAGCACTCGACCGACTGTGTCGATGGTGACCACCATTCTGATTTCCAGGAAGCCTTGCCGATTCATCTCTCCGAGAATCCAGGTCGTGCGCGTTGCTTTGTGGATTGTGGCAAGCCGTTGCCTGATTACGAAGTCGAGATTCGCAATGAGGAAGGCAAGGTATTGTCGGACCGCCTGAGCGGTTCCATCTTTGTGCGTGGCCCGAGCGTGATGTCCGGCTATTTCAACGCGCCGGAAGAAACCATTGCCTGTCTTTCCGGAGATGGCTGGCTGAACACGGGTGACGTGGGTTATCGTGTTAATGGCAACCTGATTATTACAGGCCGCAAGAAGGATCTGATTATCATCAATGGTCGTAACATCTGGCCACAGGATCTGGAGTATCTGGCGGAACACCAGCCGGAAGTCCGTATCGGCGATGCCCTGGCGTTCTCTGTGCCGGGGCCTGATAACGATGAGATCTGTATCCTGGTTGTTCAGTGTCGCGAGTCTGATCCTGTCAAACGTGCAGACCTGGCTGACCGCCTGAATCGTCTGGTTCATATGGAACTGGGGATCGACGTCTTTGTCGAGCTGGTGCCGTTGCATACACTGCCGCGTACGTCATCCGGCAAGCTGTCACGTTCCAAGGCGCGTCAGAATTTCATTGAGTCCCACGACATCAGTGATCTGACTGCGGGCACATCCGACGATGAGCCGGAGTTAAAACAGGGTTCAGTCTGATTGGCAGGCACGTCTGTGTTACGTGAAATAACCGGCTTCGGCCGGTTATTTCGTTTCAGGGAAGCTCCAATGTACTTGACATACCGGCGCAGGCCGGTATCCATGTTGTTCCGTGCACTGGATGCCGGCCTGCGCCGGTATGACGGAAGTTAATAGGGTCATGATTTTCCCGGGAATAACTTTTCCAGAGTAAAGCGCTAATGTCGAAACAGATCGCCGTTACAGGCGCCAGCGGTTTCATCGGCCGCAGTATTTGCAAACACCTGCATACACAAGGTTGTAGCCTGCGTCTGTTGATGCGCGCTTCCGCCAACGATGCGCTGTTCGGCAAAATCGGTGCTGAAATTATTCGTGGCGATCTTCATGACAAAGCTGCCCTGACGCGCCTTGTCGATGGCAGCAGTGCCGTCATTCATTGCGCCGGTGTTGTGCGTGGTGCCAGCCAGCAGGATTTCGACAGGGTTAATGTGGACGGACTGTCTCAATTGCTGGACGCAATCCAGTCCGTTGAAAATCCGCCACGGCTTTTTACATTATCGTCGCTTGCCGCGCGTGAGCCGGAGCTGTCTTTCTACGCGGCCAGTAAACGCCGGGGGGAGCTGTTGCTCGAACAGCGGGCAACCGACCTGGACTGGTTTGCATTGCGCCCACCGGCCGTCTACGGGCCGGGTGATCGTGAAATGCTGCCGCTGTTCCGTGCCATGGCAAAAGGGTTTGCACCGGTACCCGGCAAAAAGACCTCGCGCTTCTCAATGGTCTATGTCGAGGATATTGCCGAGCTGGTTGCAACCTGGCTGGAGCATGAACATGTCGAATCAGGGATCTATGCGCTGCACGATGGACGCGATGGCGGGTATGACTGGCTCGATGTATGCCAGGTTGTTTCGGAAATTTGTCACCGCCCTGTGCGCCCGGTCGAAATACCTTCCCTGCTGCTGGATGTTCCCGCCTGGTTGAATAAGCGTTTATCGCGCGGGTTGGGTTATGCGCCGATGCTGACACCGGAAAAACTGCGCGAACTGCGTCACCCGGACTGGGTGTGCGATAACGCCGGGGTGGCAAAGGTGCTCGACTGGCAGCCACGTGTGCAATTCAGGGAAGGTCTGCTGAAGACGCCTGGCTGGTGTCCGGTCAGTCGATAGCGGGTAGCGCCTTTCCGGGGTTAAGTATGCCCTTCGGGTCAAACTGCCGTTTGATGGCATGCATGAGCTGAAGACTGTCGGCGCCAATCTCTCTCGCTACCCAGTCACGCTTGACCAGGCCGATCCCGTGCTCGCCGGAGAGCGTGCCATCCAGTTCGAGTACCGTGCCGAAGATGTCTTCAAGACAGGCTTCTGCTTTTTCCTGCTGCCCGGGCTTGCCCGGGTCATAGAGCAGGTTTACGTGCAGGTTACCGTTGCCGGCATGTCCGAAGTTAACAATGTGAATACCGTGTTTCTCTGATAGCGCAGACAATCTGTCGACCAGCACCGGGATGCGCGATACCGGTACTACAACGTCCTCATTGATTTTCTTTGGCGCCACACGCCGCAGGGCGGGTGACAGTGCCTTGCGCACATCCCACAGCGCAGCAACTTCCGCTTTACTGTTTGCCTGGTGTATAACGAGACAGCCGGACGTATTTGCACTGCCGGAAACCTGTGCGGCGAGTTCGTCTATTTGTGACGCAAGACCGTCGACCTCGATAATCAGCAGTGCGCCTGTGTCATCGGCAAGACTGCCCGCCAGTTCGCTGCGCACCATGTCAATGGCGTTACCATCCATAAATTCCAGCGCACAGGGCGTGACCGGGCTGGCCATGATGTTCGCTACAGCCCCGGCAGCACTTTGCATGTCGCGGTATTCGGCGCGCAGTGTGCGCTTTGCGGGTTGCAGCGGGGTAAGTTTCAGTGTCGCCTCGGTGATAATCCCAAGCGTGCCTTCCGACCCGATCAACAGGCGCGTCAGGTCATAGCCCACTACACCCTTTGTGGTGCGTACACCGGTGCGCAGTGTGCGCCCTTCGCCGGTGACAACGCGCAGCCCAAGGGTATTGTCACGCGGTGTTCCGTACTTGACGGCACGCGGCCCTGCCGAGTTGTAGGCGAGGTTGCCGCCCACGGTGCAGACGGCAGCACTGGTCGGGTCGGGTGGCCAGAAGAAACCCTGTTCAGCCGCAGCCTGCTGTACCTGCTGGTTGGTGATGCCGGGTTCAACCACTATAAAGCGGTTTTCGCGGTCCAGTTCGATCAACCGGTTCATCCTGTGCAGTGAGATAACAACCGAGTGTCGGTCCAGCGGTACCGTGGCGCCGGTGGTGCCGGTTCCCTGGCCGCGTGCCAGTAACGGGGTGCCATGTTCATAACAGGCACGCACCACGTCTACCACCTCGTTGTGCGTGGTTGGCAGGGCAACCGCTATCGGCTGCCCCTGCAACTTGCTGTTATCGTAACCGTAGGTATGGCAATCCGCCGGATCGGTCAGCAGCTGTTCGCCCAGTGAGGCTCGCAATGCTTCAATAATGTCCTGCGCCATACGGCCTCACATCAGCACCGGGCTAACAGCCTAGTCGAGGTATTCAAATAATTTAACAATCCGTTGTACGCCCTTGTTCCTGCGGGCCTGCTCGGTTGCAGCATCTGCTTCGGCCCGGGTGACAAGACCCAGCAGGAAAACAGTGCCGTTTTCAGTGACGACCTTGACCCGGGTCGGGTCAAAGCCGGGCAGTTTGATGGAAACCAGCGAGGTTTTGACCTTGGTGGTAATCCATGAATCACTGGAACGCGTCATCATCGAGCTGGGGGCGGCAATCTGTATTTCATTGTGTACGCGCCTTACTTTTTTGGCGCGACGCGCGATCTCGCCGGCGCGTTCGCGCATGGCGCTGGTGGGTGCTTCGCCGGACAGCAATACAATGCCGTTATAGCTGGTGATATTGATATGCGCCTGTTTGGCAAGTTCCGGGTCCTTGCTCAGTGCGTTGCGGATGCGTAGCTCAATGGACTGGTCTTCGATAACAGTACCGGCAGTACGACGGTCATGCGCCAGCGAAACCGTTGTTGCCGCACCCCCGACGACCAGTGGTGCACAGGCATTGAGCAGCAGTATTGTGGTCAGTAGTGCAGCAGAGGCCAGCCAGCGGGTTTTCATCATATTGTTCTCCTGTTATCTCGTATCGGTCGGTTCGGTCAGGCGTCGAGCCGGAACGCATCTTTCAGCCAGTCTATCGCAGGATCACCCGGATCGCCTTCGAGGGATACGACATCGAAGCGGGCCATGTCGTTCCAGGCGTGATGGCAGTGTATATAATACTGTGCACAACGGATGATGCGCACCTGTTTGCTTCTGGCGACAGTTTCGGCGGCGTTCCCGTAACGGGTTTGCCGGCGGTATCGTACCTCAACGAATACCAGTGTGCCGCTGTCACGCATCACCAGGTCTATTTCTCCGCCCCGGCAATAAAAATTGCGCGTTACCAGCGTCAATCCGCGCTGTTGAAGAAAACTACAGGCCAGCGCCTCTGCCTGGTTCCCGGTCTTTTTGTGATTCATGGCGTCCCTCCGTGGACACGGGGTGATCACTGTGGGCAAGTTTGTTCGGTACGCCGCGCTGGAACTGTGCCCACTCCAGAGTGCGGTGAAGGCGTTTCTGTTCGTCCAGCGTCAGGGTGCCTGTTGCCCCGGGGTAGTTGGCGAAACCGGGCATATTCAGGGTGCCCAGCCAGGGCGTGACCTGCCAGGCGTCGTAGCCGAGCGCAAACAGACGCTGAAAGCGTTTACTGCGCAGCGGCCAGATCGAGGCCAGCATCCGGCGTTTTTCCGCCCAGCGCCCGGATTTGTCCAGTACCCAGGGGATATCGCAGAACATCAGGCCGTCCATGTCGCGATCCAGCCCGGGGTCGGATGTGGCGGCGTATACATGCGAGGTACTGTACACCGGCAGGTCACCGGCGTGATGGAAACGCAATTGCGGCCGTAGCTGGCGTGCCTGTGGTGGAAAGCCGAGGATGAATACCGCCTCGACATCCTTGCGTCGGCGAGGCTCGTAATGGAGTCTTTCCCCGAGTAACCGCTGCAGCGCATTATGCCGCCGCTTGCTGTCGTCGAGATTGAGTGTTCTCTCGATGGGCTTTTTGAAGTCTGCGGTGTTTGGCGGGTAACGGCCGGTTTCGAGGACTTCGCCGCCAAGGTTGCCGAAGGCTGCGGTGAATGCAGTAAAGACACGCTCACCCCAGGGATTGTCCGGAATCAGCGATATGACATACTGGTGGCCATCATTGAAAATACGTTGTGCTGCCTGGCGTGCCTCATCTTCCGGTGCCAGGCCAAACTGGTAGAACGGCAGCCCGGCACCGGTTTCGCCGTGTATCTGGTTAAGCGCCATAACCGGTACCGGCAGCAGGCCGGATTGCGCCAGTTGGCGGATAGCATCTTTCAGCAGCGGTCCAATGACAAAGTCCGCGCCATCTTCCACGGCTTGCTGATAGACCGACCACAGCAGCATGGCATCACCACCGGTATCGTAGAAACGCAGTGTCGTATCAACAGGTTGTTCTTCGTACCAGGCCGCCAGCATACCGTCGCGTAATGCGGCCGCTGATTCGTGGGCGCGGCCGGTAAAGGGCAGCAATACGGCAATGTGTTGCGGGCGTGCGGTGAGTTGTTGAACCTGTCCGAGCAGGTCCGGCAGCAGGGCGTATTCCGCCGCATGCCCCGGGTAGCGGTTGCGCCAGTTGTCCAGTTGCTGCATCCACGCCTGGCGATCGCCGTGCGACTGGCGGGTGATCTGCAGCAGTTCCATCCAGCCGCTCAGCGGGTCGGGTGGGGGGCTGGTGCGCAGTCTTTCAAGTGCCTGGTTGGTGAGCCTGGAAAGCTGTTCCCAGATCCGGTACTGGTTGTCGAGTTTCTGTTGCGGGTCATCCACCAGGCCATCCAGCCAGATCAGCTGGCGCGCGGCTTCCAGTGCATTGCCGCGCATGGCGTAGGCCATGGCGCGGAGCTGGTAATAACGGTAGCCGTGGTCGGGCAACAGTTCCGGGTTGCGAATGGGTTGCAGCCGCTGCAATGCTGCCTCGCTATGGCCTTCGGCGAGGTCCAGCCGTGCGCTCAGCAGGAGGTGCTGGATACGTTGCGGCTCACTCAGGGTGCGTGTGTCGATACTGGCCAGCACCGGTTTGAGCTGGTCCCACAATTCACCCTGTTCCAGCAACGCGGCAGCCCTGAGGCGCAGCGCAGGGCGCTGGTCGGCCGCTGCGCTGCGCGCTGCATCCAGGTATTGCCGGGCAGCCATGAGATAGTCGCCCTGTTCAACATACGACTGAACCCGGGCATCAATGCCCTGGTCTGCGGGTTTGAGCGGTTGCACGGGGGTGCCCCCGCAGCCGGCAAGTCCCAGCAGCAGCAGGGGAAGAAGCACGTATAATCTGGATACAGACACGAAGGGCGATACCTGTTTTGGTGAGCGCCTATTGTAAATGAGGTGGATGCGGATGTGCATGTTCTTTTCCCGGACCTGCTGTGACAGGGATAAACAGCCATGACGGAAGCGGAGCAGACGGCCGATGGCGGAACCCTGTACGTCGTGGCGACGCCGATCGGGCATCTTGGCGATATGAGTGCGCGCGCCATCGACGTACTCAGACAGGTCGACCGGATTGCAGCCGAGGACACCCGGCACAGTGCCCGGTTATTGCAGCATTTCGCGATCCAGACACCGATGCTGTCGCTGCATGAACACAATGAACGCACGGCTGCCCCCGCGCTCATCGAGCAGCTGCGGGCCGGCCAGTCGATTGCGCTGATTTCCGATGCAGGGACGCCGCTGATCAGCGATCCCGGTTTCAACCTGGTGAGGCTGGCGCGCCGGTCCGGTGTGCGGGTCGTACCGATACCGGGCCCCAGCGCATTGATATGTGCGCTGTCGGCAGCCGGTCTGGCGACAGACCGTTTTGTGTTCGAGGGATTCCTGCCGTCAAAGTCCACCGCCCGCCGCAACCGGCTGGAACAGCTGGCGCGTGAGCCGCGTACCCTGGTGTTTTACGAATCCAGCCACCGGATCGCCGATTCCCTGGCCGACATGGCGGCCGTGTTTGGTGAATCACGCCGTGCCGTGCTGGCACGTGAGCTGACCAAACAATTTGAAACCATTCATCAGGATGAACTGGGTGCATTACAGCGTTGGGTCGAGGCAGACAGCAACCAGCAGAAAGGTGAAATCGTGGTGCTGGTAGAAGGCTGGTCGCAGCCTGAGGGTGATTTACTGAATGCCGAGGCTGAACGTGTGTTGCAGATTCTCATGGAAGCGTTGCCTGTTAAAACAGCTGCCAAACTGGCGGCACGACTGACAGGGTTGAACAAGCGAGACCTGTACGAACGCGGTGTTGCGCTCAGGAAAACCGATTGAGGTTACGGGTATTCTGCCTGGACGTCATGCGCATGTTGTTGCAGCGCCCACCGCACATGTTCCCGTACCAGTTCCGATGGATGACTGCTGCGCAACTTCAGTGCTTCGATCACCGCCTCACTGCCCGGACTGTTCCCCAGCGCAACCGCGATATTTCGCAGCCAGCTGATATGCCCGATGCGACGAATGGCGGTGCCTTCTGTATAGCGTAGAAACTCCGCCTCACTCCATTTAAAAAGATCGATCAGCGTGCGGCTGTCGAGCCGGTGACGCGGGCTGAAGTCAGTTTCCCCGCTGGGCCGGGAGAAGCGGTTCCAGGGGCAGATCAACTGGCAATCGTCACAGCCGTAAATCCGGTTGCCGATACCCTTGCGCAGTTCCAGCGGGATGGCGCCGTGCAGTTCGATGGTCAGGTAGGAGATACAGCGGCGCGCATCCAGCCGGTAAGGCGCGATGATGGCCTGTGTCGGGCAGATATCGATACACGCCTGGCAACTGCCGCAATGGTTGTCTGCCGGTGTGTCTACCGGTAACGGCAGGTCGGTAAACAGTTCGCCGAGAAAGAACCAGGAGCCTTCGCGACGGTTGATCAGGTTGGTGTGCTTGCCGATCCAGCCCAGCCCGGCTTTTTGCGCAATGGCTTTTTCCAGTACCGGTGCGCTGTCGGTGAAGGCGCGGAAACCGAACGGGCCGACCTGTTCGGCGATGTGGTCGGCGAGTTTTTGCAGGCGCTTGCGCAATACCTTGTGGTAGTCACGCCCGAGTGCGTAGCGCGACACATAGGCGCGCGCAGGATCTTCCAGCACATGGTCCGCCGGGTCAGCCTGGCCGGGCCAGTAGTCCATGCGTACGGAAATGATTCGCAACGTCCCCGGCACCAGTTCCTGCGGCCGACTGCGCTTGCTGTCGTGCGCGGCCATGTATTTCATTTCGCCGTGGAGGTTTTCACCCAGCCAGCTCAGCAGGTGCGCCTCGTGTTCGTCGAGGCGGGTGTCGGTAATGCCCACCTGCTGGAAGCCCAGCGCCCGGCCCCGGGCCCTGATGTCCTGTGCGAGCTGCGTGAAGTCGATATTGTCGCGGCTGATCGAGGTCGTGGATTTGGGTGAAAGTGTCACGGTGCGGTATGGTTTACAGATGCCTGTCGGAAAAGGACATTGTATGCCGGAAACCCACGCTTTGCCGCTTTATACGGCGGCCGGGGTGCGTGAGCTGGATCGCCTCGCCATCGAGGAACATGGAATCCCCGGTTATACCCTGATGTGCCGGGCTGGCCAGGCACTGCAGAGGGCGGTTGTTGCCAACTGGCCGGCGTGCCGGCGTGTCAATATAGTGTGTGGCGCGGGTAACAATGGCGGCGACGGTTATGTGCTGGCGCGCCTGTTGCGCGAGGCCGGGTTTGAGGTCAGTGTGCAGACGCTCGGTGAACCGGCGAAGCTGAGGGGGGATGCGGCGACGGCGGTTGCCGATTTCATGGCGGGCGGCGGCCAGGCGACACCCTTTGACGGTGAGCTGAATACCGCCCCGTTACAGGTGGATGCCTTGCTCGGCACCGGTTTGACGCGTGATGTGGAAGGGCCCTGGCGGCGGGCGATTGCGGCGCTCAATGCGCAGTCTGCGCCGGTACTGGCTGTCGATATTCCCAGTGGTCTGGATGCGGATAGCGGCGTGATCCGTGGTATTGCCGTGCAGGCACAGCGCACAGTAACGTTTATCGGCCGCAAGCGTGGCCTGTATACCGCGCAGGGTGTGGATTGTGCGGGCAGGGTTGAGTTTTCCGACCTCGATGTTCCAGCAGCCATCTATGACAGGCAGCCGGCGCATGCCTGTCTGTTACAACAGCCGCCACTTGGTGCACTGGCTGCGCCGCGGCTACGCAGCAGTCACAAGGGTGATTTTGGTCATGTACTGGTGGTCGGGGGCGGTACCGGCATGCCGGGTGCTGCGCGACTGTCGGCCGAGGCCGCCTTGCGCTGTGGCGCCGGGCTGGTTTCCGTTGCGACACACCCTGACAACGCCAGGCTGCTGAATGCCGGGCGCTGGGAGTTGATGGTGCATGCCGTCACGCATACGCATGAGCTGGCGCCGCTGCTGCAACGGGCCAGCGTGGTGGTGGTCGGGCCGGGGCTGGGGCAGTCCGGCTGGTCCAGGCAACTGTTCGAGCAAGTGCTCGAAACCACCCTGCCGCTGGTGGTGGATGCCGATGCCCTCAACCTGCTGGCGCGTGATCCACTGGTTCGCCGCAACTGGATTCTCACACCACACCCCGGAGAAGCTGCGCGGTTGCTTGGCACGGCCACGGCCACGGTTCAGCGGGACCGCTTTGCCGCACTGGAAGCCCTGCGCGAACGCTATGGCGGCAGCATCATACTAAAAGGCGCGGGAACCCTGATTGGTGAGGGTGATCTGCCCGCCATTTGTGCGGCCGGCAACCCCGGCATGGCCAGTGGCGGCATGGGCGATGTGCTCAGTGGTGTTGTGGCTGCCTTGCTGGCGCAGGGGCTGGCTGCGGGTACCGCGGCACGCGCTGCCGTTTGTCTGCACGCACAGGCCGCCGACCGGGCGGCCGCCACGGGCGGTGAACGGGGCTTGCTCGCCGGGGATCTCATGCCGCTGTTACGCGAGGGGATCAATGACCGGAATTGATATCCATCTGGACGATGCCGGCGCTACCGAAGCCTTCGGCCGTCGCCTGGCCGCCTGTCAGCAACCCGGGCTGGTGGTTTTCCTGCACGGTGATCTCGGTGCGGGCAAGACCACACTGGTGCGCGGTTACCTGCGCGGACTGGGTCACCAGGGCGCGGTGAAAAGTCCGACCTATGCCCTGATCGAACCTTATGAAACCGGGCAGGGGCATCTCTACCACCTCGATCTCTACCGACTGGCCGACCCGGAAGAGCTGGAATGGATCGGGCTGCGTGACCTGTTCGACGGGGAAAGCGTGTGCCTGATCGAATGGCCGCAACGCGGTGAGGGGATGTTGCCGGAGCCGGATGTGAATATTCGCCTGAGCGTAGAAGGGCAGGGACGGCGGCTGACATTAGAGGCGCATTCTGTTCGTGGCGAACAGGTCGTTGAATATTTGGGGTCAGAGTAAAAACGACTTTCGCGTATTTCGTATATCGCTAATAACAAGTTTTTACTCTGACCCCAAATACTCAATACTCACAACGAATGTATCCAGGGCAGGCCTGCGCTAACACCACGAGGAGATTGTCGCACTGCTTCAGGCACAGGTTGCGGCATAAAAACAACATTCATGCGAGCCGCTGCTCAACGCTTCACTTGAATTGCTAACTATCAGGCCTATCTCGGTGACATCTAAAGAGATTTGTTGAATTTCCCCGCAGAATGCGCTATATCTTTGCCTTATGCCGCACCTCGACCGGAAGGAACAACAAACGTGAAGCGCCTCGGCCTGTTGCTGTTATGGCTGCTGACCAGCATGGCGAATGCCGGTTCGTTGCAGGTCAACGGCGTGCGACTGTGGGCGGCGCCCGACAGCACGCGGGTCGTTTTCGATATTACCGGTCCGGCAGAACACCAGTTATTTACCCTCAAGGGGCCGGATCGTCTGGTCATCGATCTTAAGCACGCCAGCATCGACAGGGCGCTGGTCAGGCAGCTTCAGGCCAGTGGCGTGGTGAAGGGCTTGCGCAGCGGTTCGCGCAACAAGGATGACCTGCGCCTGGTGCTGGATCTCTCCAGCCCGGTCAAACCCAGGAGCTTTATGCTCAAACCCAACGATCAATACGGCCACCGCCTGGTCATTGATCTGTTCAAGGCCGGCAAGGCGGAACAGCGTAAGCCAAAAACCGTCAAGGCAGTCAACCGGCCAGCCCGGCTGCGTGATCTGGTCATCGCCGTCGATGCCGGTCATGGTGGCGATGATCCGGGTGCGCGCGGGCGCAAGGGCACGCGTGAAAAAGATGTGGTGCTGGGTATTGCACGTAAACTGGCTGCGCTGATCAATAAAGAACCGGGCATGAAAGCCGTGCTGGTGCGCGACGGTGATTACTATGTCGGCCTGCGTAAACGTATCGACAAGGCGCGCAAGCATCGTGCTGACCTGTTTATCTCCATCCATGCCGATGCCTTCCGTGACCGTCGCGTGCACGGTTCCTCGGTTTATGTCCTGTCACGGCGCGGTGCCTCGTCGGAAATGGCGCGCTGGCTGGCCGCGCGTGAAAATGCCGCCGATCTGGTTGGCGGTGTCAGCCTGGATGACAAGGATGACCTGCTGGCCGAGGTGCTGCTGGACCTGGCGCAGACCGCAACGCTGGAAACCAGTACCGGCGCCGCCAGCAATGTGCTCACAGAACTCAGGAAACTCGGCAAGGTGCACAAGCGGCAGGTCCAGCACGCTGGTTTCGTGGTGCTGAAATCGCCGGATATTCCCTCCATGCTGGTGGAAACCGCCTTTATCTCCAACCCGTCCGAGGAGAACCGTCTGCGCAGCCGCAAGCACCAGCAACGAGTGGCAAATGCCATCTTTAGGGGTGTCCGCAGTTATTTTGTATCCAATCCGCCGGTGGGCACCCGTCTGGCGGCCAGACAGACACCACGTCGTCATGTCGTACGTCGCGGCGATACACTGAGCCATATCGCCCAGCGCTATGGCGTGAGCATGTCCTCCCTGCGCAGCCGCAATCGTCTCAAGGGCGACCGCCTGCTGGTGGGGAATGTGCTGAAGATTCCGTCAAAGGGCGGCTAGCCAACCGCTGCGTTTGCGTTCGCCCCGGCAGCGTATTTCACGGTACCATTCCGGCATGCGTATCCATGCCCTCGAACCTCAGCTGATTAACCAGATCGCCGCCGGCGAGGTCATCGAACGTCCGGCGTCGGTGCTCAAGGAGTTACTGGAAAACAGCCTCGATGCCGGTGCCACGCGTATCGAAGTCGATATCGAGGAAGGTGGCAGGCGCCTGATCCGGGTACGTGATGACGGGCACGGCATACACGTTGATGACCTGGGGCTGGCCCTGTCGCGCCACGCCACCAGCAAAATCGCTTCCCTGGAAGATCTGGAACAGGTGATGAGTCTGGGTTTCCGCGGTGAAGCCCTGCCCAGTATCGCTTCGGTATCCCGTCTGACCGTACAGTCGCGCACAGCCGACAGTGGCAGCGGTTACCAGGTGCGCGGTGATGGCCGCGAGGCGACACTGGCGCCGGAGCCAGTGGCTCACCCGCCCGGCACCACCATCGAAGTACGTGACCTGTTTTTTAATGTCCCGGCACGGCGCAAGTTTCTGCGCACTGAAAACACCGAACAGAAATACCTGGATGCGGTGGTGCAGCGTATCGCCCTGAGCCGGCCGGATGTTGAACTCACGGTGCGTAAAAACCGTAAGCCGCAATACCACCTGCGTGCCGGGACAGGCGAAGCGGCACAACTGGAGCGCCTTCACACCCTGCTGGGCGGTGCCTTTGCCGAACAGGTGCTGCGCATCAAACACGAAGCCGCCGGGCTGCGTTTGTCCGGCTGGATTGCCCAGCCGACCTTTTCCCGCAGCCAGGCCGATTTGCAGTTTTTTTTCGTCAACGGACGTGCGGTGCGTGACAAGCTGCTGGCACATGCCGTGCGCCAGTCCTACCAGGATGTCCTGTTCCACGGCCGCCACCCGGCGTTTGTCCTGTTTCTTGAACTTGATCCGAAGGCTGTCGATGTGAACGCGCACCCGGCCAAGTCCGAAGTGCGTTTCCGTGAGTCGCGGCTGGTACACGATTTCCTGTTTCGCACGCTGCATGACCTGCTGGCCGATCTGCGCCCGGCCGACGACCAGCTTGCACCGCAACCGGTGCGGCCACTGCCCGGGGCGGGGCAACGATATGCGGGTGCGGGACCTTCCCGGCAGGGTGGGCTATCCCTGCAAATGGCGGAGCAGGTCGGGCAATATGGCCGATTGCACGGCACACAAAGCCCCGGGCTGGCCAGCGTGCCGGCTGCGCAAGGCAATGCGCTGACCCCGTCTGCCGCTGAACACGAAACCGACAGTGCTGAAATCCCCCCGCTGGGTTTTGCGCTGGCGCAATTGAAAGGCATCTACATTCTGGCAGAAAATGCGCAGGGTCTGGTGCTGGTGGATATGCACGCCGCACACGAGCGGATTACCTATGAGCATCTCAAATCCGCT
The DNA here is from genome assembly GCF_058323355.1 of Thiogranum sp. Taxonomy (NCBI): domain Bacteria; kingdom Pseudomonadati; phylum Pseudomonadota; class Gammaproteobacteria; order Chromatiales; family Ectothiorhodospiraceae; genus Thiogranum; species Thiogranum sp. Next base: position 25,818 of record NZ_JBTTIO010000065.1, on the reverse strand, counting down.
TTTGCCGCAGAGGGTATTCGCTCCCAGCCGCTGCTGGTGCCGTTGAGTCTTGCTGTCAGCCAGGCCGAAGCGGAACTGGCGGAATCACGCCGCGACTGGTTTGCGGCGCTGGGTTTCGAGATAGACCGCCAGGGGCCCGAGCAGCTGGTGCTGCGCCAGGCGCCGGCGCTGCTGGCCAGTGGCGATGTCGAGGCACTGGTGCGCGATGTATTGTCAGACCTCAATGCGCACGGCAGCAGCCAGCGTATCGAAGAGGCTGTCAACGAACTGTTGTCCACCATGGCCTGCCACGGTTCCATACGTGCTAACCGGCGCCTGACCCTCGATGAGATGAATGCCCTGTTGCGTGACATGGAGCGAACCGAACGTTCCGGGCAGTGCAATCACGGCCGCCCCACCTGGGTGCGTTTCAGCCTCGGCGAGCTGGACGCCCTGTTCATGCGCGGCCAGTAGGTCACCCATGGCTCACCCACGGGTCATCTGTCTGATGGGGCCGACTGCGTCCGGCAAGACCGCTGTGGCGGTCGAGCTGGTGCAGCGGTTCCCGCTGGATATCATCAGCGTCGATTCGGCACTGGTCTACCGGGGCATGGATATCGGTACGGCCAAACCGGATGCCGACACCCTGCGGATTGCACCTCACCGGCTGATCGATATCCGTGATCCGGTACAGGCCTATTCCGCGGCCGGGTTTCGCGACGATGCGCTGCGGGAAATCGGTGCGATTCATCGTGCCGGCCGTATCCCGTTGCTGGTGGGTGGCACCATGCTCTACTTCAGGGCGCTGGAGCAGGGCCTGTCCGACCTGCCGGCTGCCGACCCAGTGGTGCGCGCCAGACTTGAGGCGGAGGCCCGGGTCAGTGGCTGGGCGGCCATGCATGAACGCCTGGCCCGCATCGATCCGGTGGCCGCGGCGCGCATCCATCCCAATGACCCGCAGCGTATCCAGCGGGCACTGGAAGTCTACGAAATCACCGGGGTATCCATGACCGAGCAGTTTGAGCGTTGCAGCGACAAGCCGCCGCCACTGGATTTCCTGAAAATTGCCCTGGTGCCGGAACACCGCGCCGTACTGCACGAGCGTATCCGTCAGCGTTTCAATCTCATGCTGGAACAGGGTTTTCTTGATGAAGTCAGTGCCTTGCGCGCTCGCGGTGACCTCAATCCCGACATGCCGTCCATGCGCGCTGTCGGCTATCGCCAGGCCTGGGCGCACCTGGATGGGAAACTATCTGCGCAGGAATGGGTCGAACGGGCCATTGTCGCAACGCGTCAGTATGCCAAGCGACAACTTACCTGGCTGCGCAGCGAGGGGAATACAAACCGGGTTGATCCGTCCATCAGGGACGCAGCCAGAACTGTTAGTACGCTCATCAAGCAGGTTGGCGCAGCAGGCAATTGAATGTGCTATAGTTTTGCCCGTAAGGAAAATTTTTAACCACACGGGATGTGGCACAATAAATCCGTATACACCGTCAGCGCCCCGGAAATTTCGCAGGCGTGCGGGCAAGTACACGTTACGAGAAGAAGGAGAAATGACATGGCCCGAGGGCAGTCACTGCAAGAACCCTTCCTGAATGCGCTTCGCAAGGAGCGTATTCCTGTTGCTATTTACCTGGTGAATGGCATCAAGTTACAAGGACAGATAGAGTCATTTGACCAGTTTGTGGTGTTACTGAAGAACAGCGTAAGTCAGATGGTATACAAACATGCCATTTCGACTGTTGTGCCGGCGCGTAATGTGCGCCTGGCGAGTGGAGATGAAAATCATAATTCAGACGCCGGGAATAACTGATTCCTGCAGTACGTTCATCATACCGGACCTCACCCTGACGGGGTCCGGTTTCCAATACCCTCATGTTTGAAAGACCAGATAGTGGTGAACGGGCGATCCTCGTTCACGTTGATTTTCCGGGCGAATCCGAGCCGGAAGAGCTGCTGGAATTTACCGACCTGGCACGTTCGGCCGGTGCCGAACCGGTTGCGACAGTAACCGCCAGTCGCAACGCGCCTGACTCAAAATATTATGTGGGTTCCGGCAAGGCGGGGGAAATCCACGAGCTGTTGCTGGCGGAAGAGGCCGGGCTGGTTATCTTTAACCACGAATTGTCGCCGAGCCAGGAACGCAACCTGGAAAAGCTGTTCAGTGCGCGTGTACTGGACCGTACCGGCCTGATCCTGGATATCTTCGCCCAGCGCGCCCGTTCCTTCGAAGGCAAGTTGCAGGTGGAGCTGGCGCAGCTGCGCCATCTTTCCACCCGGCTGATCCGCGGCTGGACCCACCTTGAGCGCCAGAAGGGCGGTATCGGTCTGCGTGGTCCGGGGGAGACGCAGCTCGAAACCGACCGTCGGTTGCTGGGCAACCGTATCAAGCAGATCCACAAGCGCCTTGAAAAGGTGCGCAGCCAGCGCGCCCAGGGACGTCGTGCGAGAGACCGGGCAGAAGTGCCGACGGTGTCGCTGGTCGGCTATACCAATGCCGGTAAATCCACTTTGTTCAACCGACTGTGTGCGGCGGACGTGTATGCCGCGGACCAGTTGTTTGCCACACTTGATCCGACCCTGCGGCGTTTTGATCTGCCCGGTTTCGGGCCGGTGGTGCTGGCCGACACGGTAGGCTTTGTGCGTAACCTGCCCCACGAGCTGGTGGCGGCATTCCGATCCACCCTGGAAGAGACGCTGGAAGCGGATTTGCTGTTGCACGTGGTGGACGCCCATGATCCCGAGCGCCAGACGCGCGTTGAGCAGGTCAACGAGGTGTTGGCCGACATCGGCGCGGGTGACGTGCCGCAGCTGATGGTCTACAACAAGATTGATCTGAGCAGCGAGCCGGCAAAGTTGCTGCGTGATTCCGACGGCAAGGTAACGCGGATCGGGTGTTCAGCCGTCAGTGGCGAGGGGCTGGATTTACTGGAAAGCGCCTTATGCGAGTATTTCATGCCGGACCAGGTGCGAGGCTGGCTGTATTTGCCGCCTGCTGCCGGACGGTTGCGCGCCATGATTTACAAAACTGGCGAGGTTTTGACGGATGCCCCGGATCCTGCTGGCGGCTGGTGGCTGGAAGTGACCATCAGTGGCCGGGAACTGGATGATCTGTACCGCCGCGAGGGTCTGGAATACACTCTGCACACCGGGCGGGATTCAATCAATGTTGCGGGCGCGGCACAAGCCCCCTAGAATCTCCGGTTTCGAGCACCATAAACCAGCATTTTTATGTAATTTTGGAGTCATACATGGCCTGGAACGAGCCGGGAAGCGGTAACAACAAGGATCCGTGGGGAGGTCGTAAAGACCAGGGCCCGCCTGATCTCGACGAGGTCGTAAAGAAAATGCAGGACAAGCTTGGCAGCCTGTTCGGCGGCGGTGGCCGGCGTGGCGGTCCGGGTGGCGGCAGTTCGGGCAAGGGGATGATGGGATTTGGCCTGATTGCCGGTATTGTCTTTGTCGTCTGGCTGTTTTCCGGTTTTTATATCGTCGACGCAGGTACGCGTGGCGTGGTCATGCGTTTCGGGGCATTCACCGGTGCAACCATGCCTGGTCCACACTGGCATCTGCCGTACCCCATTGAGGAGGTCGAGATCGTCAATGTCGAACAGCGCCGTTTCGTGGAAATCGGTTACCGTTCCGGTGCCGGTGGCCAGGCCGGCCTGACGGTTGAGCGCGAAGCGCTGATGCTGACCAAAGATGAAAATATCGTCAATATCCAGCTGGCCGTGCAGTACCAGATCGATGATCCGCGTAAATACCTCTTTAATGTGCGTCAACCCGATGCTGTACTGAAGCAGGTGGCGGAAAGCGCCGTGCGTGAAGTGATCGGCAAGAGCGAGATGGACTTCGTGCTGAAGGAGGGACGCGCCGAGGTTGTCAGTCGGGTCAAGAAATCGATGCAGACGATCCTCGATGAGTACGACAGTGGCATGCTGGTGTCCGACGTCAATCTGCAGGATGCCCAGCCACCGGAAGAAGTGCAGGGTGCTTTCTCTGATGCAATCAAGGCGCGTGAGGACAAGGAGCGCCTGAAGAACGAAGCCGAGACCTATGCCAACGAGGTTATCCCCAAGGCCCGTGGTCGTGCCGCGCGCCAGACCCAGGAAGCGCAGGCATACAAGGAATCGCTGATTGCCAAGGCAGAAGGTGAAGCCAGTCGCTTTACTGCGCTGCTGAAAGAATACAAAAACGCGCCGGAAGTTACCCGCCAGCGTTTGTACCTGGAAACCATGCAAACCGTGTTGTCGCGGACCAACAAGGTTATTGTGGACAGCGATAACGCCAATAACCTGATGTATCTGCCACTGGACCAGTTAATGAAACAGAACACCAGCAGACGCAGTACCGGAACCAACGTCAGTGATGCCTTTACCGGTACCGGTGCCCGTAACGGAACCCGTGTCCGGAGTGACAATAAAATACCGACCCGGCCGGCACGGCGCACGACCAGGGAGACACGCTGATGGCTAATGGCAAGGGTTTTGTCCTGGTGCTGGCACTGGTAGTGCTGGTGGTCGGCAGTTTCTCCATGTTTCGCGTCAGCGAATGGGAAAAGGCTATCATGTTCCGTCTGGGTGAAATTCGTGAAGCGGATTTCAAACCCGGGCTGCATTTCAAGATTCCGTTTGTCAATAACGTGCGCAAGTTCGACGCGCGTATCCTGACACTGGATGTCGAACCGGAACGTTTTCTGACAGCGGAAAAGAAAAACGTGATTGTCGATTCCTTCGTCATGTGGCGGGTGGCTGATGTAACGCGCTATTACACCGCTGTTTCGGGCGACGAGCGTCATGCACGCTTGCGACTGGAACAGATCATCAAGGATGGTATGCGTGGACAGTTCAGTAAACGCACCATCAACGAGGTGGTTTCCGGTGAACGCGATGAAATCATGCGTGCGCTGACAGAGGAATCGAACCTGCAGGCGCAGGAAATCGGCATTGCGATTGAAGACGTGCGAATCAAGCGCATCGATCTGCCGGCTGAAGTCAGCAACTCGGTCTATCGACGCATGCAGGCAGAGCGTGCCCGTGTCGCCAAGGAGTTCCGCTCACGCGGTTTCGAAGAGGCGGAAAAAATTCGTGCTGACGCAGATCGCAAGCGACAGGTTATTATCGCCGAGGCTTATCGTGACGCCGAGCAGGTGCGAGGCGAAGGCGACGCGACTGCTGCCGGGATCTACGCGAAAGCCTATGGCAGGGACAAGGAGTTCTACAGCTTCTACCGTAGCCTGGAAGCTTACCGTGAAAGTCTCGGTGGCAGTGGCGACATGATGTTGTTGAGCCCGGACAGCGATTTCTTCCGCTATTTCGATAAGGCAAAGTGATAACGCCAGTCGGCGAATGACGTATAATACTGAGTCCGGGCGACGTTATGTCGTCCGGCTTTTTTTTGGAGGGTGCGATGTGGGATGATCTTTGGGCGGCGCTGGCGCTGCTGATGGTCATCGAAGGCATTGCGCCGTTCGTAAACCCGGGTGCCGTGAGGCGTATGATGGCAACACTGGCGCAGATGGACGATCGCAGTCTGCGTGTCGCCGGTCTGGTGAGTATGCTGGCCGGCCTGGCTCTACTGTACTGGGTTCGCTAGGACGATACCGACGTGATGAAAGGCAAGAATCGCTGGTTACTGCCCGAGGGCATTGAAGAGCTGCTGCCGGAGCCGGCCGCGCGGCTGGAACAGTTGCGTCGTGAACTTCTCGATTTATATCGCGGTTGGGGATATCAACTGATTATCCCGCCGTTCGTGGATTACCTGGATTCATTACTTACCGGTACCGGCCACGATCTTGACCTGCAGACCTTCAAACTGATTGACCAGATGTCCGGTCGTCTGCTGGGCCTGCGCGCGGACATGACACCGCAGGCGGCGCGTATCGATGCGCACGGCCTGAAACGCGAGGCCCCCAGTCGACTGTGTTACCTCGGTACTGTTTTGCACACACGCCCGGACGGGTTTGCCGGTTCGCGCAGTCCCATGCAGGTTGGCGCGGAACTGTTCGGCCACGCCGGTGCGGAAAGTGATGTCGAGATTCTGCAGCTGATGGTAGCGACACTGGGCCTGACCGGTATCGATGACCTGTATATCGACCTGGGTCATGTCGGTATCTATCGTGGCCTGGCGCGTGACGCCAACCTGGACGGTGAGCAGGAAGCTTTACTGTTTGATGCGCTGCAACGTAAGGCGATTCCGGAAATCAATGAATTCCTTGGCGCCCTGGAGATTTCCACGGCGCAACGTGAGCGACTGGCCGGACTGGCCACGTTGAATGGTGACCAGGATGTGTTGCCGCGCGCCCGTGATCTGCTCGCGGGCAGCAGTGACAATGTGCTGGCCGCACTGGACAACCTGGAGCAGATTGCCGAACTGGCAGCGCGGCGTTTACCGGACGTCAGCCTGCACTTTGACCTTGCCGAACTGCGCGGTTACCAGTACCAGACCGGCGTTGTATTTGCCGTGTTCGTGGCAGACCGCGGCCAGGAGATTGCGCGCGGCGGACGTTACGACGATATTGGCAAGGTGTTCGGCGTGGCGCGACCGGCGACCGGCTTCAGTACCGATCTGCGCACGCTGATGGAACTGGGCAGCCGGCAATGGCCGGCACAGGCAGGTGCGATTCTCGCCCCGGCCGAGGATGATGCCGCATTGACAGAGGCCATTGCCAAACTGCGTGATACAGGGGAAATCGTTATCCGGCAGTTGCACGGCCAGGCCGGCAATGTCGCGGAAACCGGTTGCGACCGGGTGTTGCACTGGGATGGTTCGCAGTGGGTTGTTCAACCGCTCGGCGCCTGAACCGGGATCAATTTTTTAACAGCTACAAGAAACAGGGTTGAGAGTTCCATGGGCAAGAACGTAGTGATTATCGGTACCCAGTGGGGTGACGAAGGCAAGGGCAAGATTGTCGACCTGCTGACCGACCGTGCATCCGCCGTGGTGCGTTTCCAGGGTGGGCACAATGCCGGCCATACACTGGTCATCGATGGCAAGCAGACCGTATTGCACCTGATTCCTTCCGGTATCCTGCGCGTGGGTGTGCGTTGCCTGATCGGTAACGGCGTGGTGTTGTCGCCGGCCGCGCTGCTGGAAGAGATCGAAACCCTGGAAGCCAATGGTGTACCGGCACGTGAACGGCTCGGTATCAGCGAGTCCTGCCCGCTGATCCTGCCGTATCACATCGCACTCGACCAGGCCCGCGAAATCGCGCGTGGTAAAAAGGCGATTGGCACCACCGGGCGCGGTATCGGTCCGACCTACGAGGACAAGGTATCCCGGCGCGGTATTCGCCTTGGTGAACTGCTTGATGAGAGCCATTTCAGGGAACGCCTGCGTGAAGTGATGGAGTACCACAACTTCGCGCTGGAACATTATTTCAAGGTGGATACCGTCGATTACCAGAAGGTACTTGATGAAGCGCTGGCGCAGGGCGAGCAGATTGCGCCGATGGTCGAGGATGTGCCGGGCACACTGCACAAGCTGCGCGCCGAAGGCAAGAGCGTGATGTTCGAAGGTGCGCAGGGCGCGTTGCTGGATATCGATCATGGCACCTATCCCTATGTGACGTCGTCAACCACGACATCCGGTGGCGCAGCCAGTGGCAGTGGTGTAGGGCCACGTGCGCTCGACTATATTCTTGGCATTGTGAAAGCCTATACCACACGCGTGGGTGCAGGCCCGTTCCCGACGGAACTGTTTGATGACGACGGCCAGTACCTGGGTGAGAAAGGTCACGAGTTTGGTGCAACGACCGGTCGCCAGCGTCGCTGTGGCTGGCTCGATATCGTGTCCCTGCGTCGCTCACTTGAAGTGAACAGTGTCACCGGTATCTGTATCACCAAGCTGGATGTGCTGGACGGCATGGAAACGGTGAAGATCTGCGTGGCCTACAAGCTGGACGGCAAGGAGATCACCATCCCTCCTGTCGGTGCTGACCTGATGGCGAAGTGCGAGCCGGTGTTGATCGAAATGCCAGGCTGGAAAGCATCAACCGTTGGCACCAGGTCGCTCGACCAGTTACCGCAGGCAGCACGCGATTACCTGGACAAGGTTGAATCCCTGTGTGGTGTACCGATCGATATTATTTCAACCGGGCCGGATCGAGAGGAAACGCTGATCAAACGGCATCCGTTCGAGTAGTTCTCCTCGAACCAGCATAGTCGTTATATCCCGTCATTCCAGCGCAATATCCCGTCATCGGCGCAGGCCGGAATCCAGACAATTCAATACCCTGGATCCCGGCCTGCGCCGGGATGACGAATTAATCAGGCCTTCCCTAGCGGTGTGAGTTCGACTTGCGTGGCTTGTCCGTCAGGGTTTGTTTGATACGCAGCGCGTTGTCGAGCTGGGCGAGGAAAGCATCCACACATTCCGGGTCGAAGAATTTTCTGCGCTGGCTGTTGATGTAATCGACAGCTTTCTTTACGGGCCATTCTTCCTTGTAGGGGCGTTCAGAGGTCAATGCGTCGTAGGCATCAGCCACGCTGACAATGCGCGCGACCAGCGGGATTTCGTGTCCCCCCAACTGGTGCGGGTAACCTGTCCCATTGAATTTTTCATGGTGACTCAGCGCAATGATTGCACCGGTCTGCAGATACTTCGAGGGGCTTTCTTTCAGAATTTCATAACCGATCAGCGTGTGCTGCTTCATAATCTCGAATTCAGCGTGGGTCAGTCGTCCCGGTTTACGCAGGATCTGGTCCGGTACGCCGATCTTGCCGATATCGTGCATGGGTGCCGCCATCTCGATAGCGTCGCAGTCACTCCTGGACAGGCCCAGTTGTTCGGCGATAAGGCGGGCGTATTTGGCCATGCGCAGCACATGGTTGCCGGTATCTTCATCACGGTATTCGCCGGCCTTGGCCAGCCGCAGCAGGGTTTCGTGCTCGCGCTTGCGGATTTCGCTGGTGGCTTCCGACACGCGCCGTTCCAGCCAGCGGGCGCGCTGGTGGATAACCTTTTGCTGACTGCGCCAGGTCAGCAGGTTCCTGCAACGCACACCAAACTCCAGGTCGTCGAGCGGTGTTGTGAGGAGGTCCGTGGCGCCGGCGTTCAGCACGTCGCGGCGGCAGTCAAGATCCTCGCACGGTGTCAGCATGACAACGGGCAGGTCACTGCAATCCGGGAGCTGGCGTATGCCATGGATGATGCTGGTGGCACGGATATCGGCAAACTGGCTGTCGGAAACGACAAGATCGGCCGGGTGCCAGCGCAGCCATGCCAGGGCGGCCTCAGCCTTGACGAACGTCTCGACATGGAGATGCGGATCGATTTTTGTGATCAGCTTGACCAGATGTTGTCGCCGGGAAAGCTCCCCGTCGAGAATCAAGACCGTCGGCATACGGTGCCCCTAAAATGTCCAGAAATCGTCACAGCAGAAAAACTACACTGCGGAGCTTCCCTGCTTACCGCACTACCGAGGTAATATTGCCTCACTAACGCCCTGAAAAATGAGTTAAAATAACTTCACGGCGGGCGTCGATTGAAGCTAGCGGCGGGTTTGGGCCAAACTTAAGTGACGGATTTCAATGATATTCGTCAGGCCTTCGTCCAGTGGCTTGATCTATCACAGGTTGTTTCGAGGAGTTTGTATGTCCCAGCAGGAAAAACCGGTATCAGAACGCGGTCAGTCGCTGTTTAGCGTGGTCCGCAGTGTGGCCGCCTCGATGTTTGGTGTGCAGAGCAGCAGCAAACACAAGGAAGATTTCAGGCAAGGCAAGGTTTCCACTTACATCATAGTCGGCGCTGTAGCGACATTATTGTTCATTCTGACGATCTGGGCGGTTGTTCAGCTGGTTGTCAGCGCGGTGCAGCCATCCTGACCCGGATTGACTGATGCCAGGTCCGGTGCGCGCGTTTGCCGGGGCGCTGTTGAGCAGTTCCCGGGATTTGTTACCTGTTGTGCTGGTTGTGGTGTTTTTTCAGCTGGTGGTACTGCAACAGCCTGTCCCCAATCTGCTTGAACTTCTTGCTGGTATCCTGCTGGTGGTTACCGGGCTGACGTTTTTTATCAGTGGTCTGGAAATGGCGCTGTTCCCGATTGGAGAATCACTGGCGCACGCATTGGCCCGCAAGGGCAGCCTCACCTGGTTGCTGATCTTTGCCTTTTCACTGGGCTTCGGGACGACGATAGCCGAGCCAGCCCTGATTGCCGTAGCGGCTGAGGCGGCCGATGTGGCGTCTGCCGCCGGTGCCATAGGCCCCGGTGACAAGGCCCGCAATGCCTATGCCAGTGGGCTGCGACTGACTGTTGCGTTTTCCGTGGGTTTCGCCATCGTGCTGGGTGTGATCCGTATTCTTAAAGGCTGGCCCATGCACTGGCTGATTGCCGGTGGCTACGTGCTGGTTGTGATTATTACCTTCTTTGCACCCCGCGAGATCATTGGTATCGCCTATGATTCCGGTGGTGTGACGACCTCCACTATTACAGTACCGCTGGTGACAGCGCTCGGTGTAGGGCTGGCCTCTTCGATCCGCGGGCGCAGCCCGATGGTGGATGGTTTTGGGCTGATTGCGCTGGCGTCATTGACCCCCATTGTTTTCGTGATGCTCTACGGCATGGTGGTGCAATGAGCCTGCTGGTTGATTTCCTGCAGACCTTGCTCAGTACGCTCAGGGATGTGGCGCCGATTGTTATTGTTATTGGCGTGTTCCAGTTCATGGTTATCCGGCGCCCCCCACCCCATCTTCGCCAGGTGCTGACCGGTTTTGTCTATGTTGTGATTGGCCTGTCGCTGTTCCTGCTTGGTCTGGAAAGAGCGTTATTCCCGCTGGGAAGGGTAATGGCCATGCAACTGACCGACCCGGTATTCATCTTTGGGGGTGTTGAGCAGCTTGCGGGGGCTGTGCACTGGACGAAATATTACTGGGTATACCTGTTTGCCTTCGCCATTGGTTTTTCTACTACCATTGCCGAGCCTTCACTGATGGCGGTTGCCATCAAGGCCAACCAGGTGTCCGGTGGTTCAGTGGGCGTGTGGGGACTCAGGGTCTCTGTGGCGATTGGAGTGGCGATTGGTATTGCGCTGGGTGCGTGGCGAATCGTAACCGGCTTACCGATCCATTACTTTATTATCACTGGCTATATTGTTGTGGTGATCCAGACACTGTACGCACCAAGAATTATTGTGCCACTGGCGTATGACTCCGGTGGTGTAACGACATCGACTGTGACGGTGCCACTGATTGCCGCATTGGGACTCGGGTTGGCGGAAACCGTACCCGGGCGGAATGTATTGATTGACGGGTTCGGTTTGATTGCGTTCGCCAGCCTGTTTCCGATCATGAGTGTGATGGCCTATGCGCAGTTGTCGGAGTTTCGGGCCAGGCGCGCAAAACACAGTACAACGAGGAGTGGATAGCGTATGCATTTCAAACTGATTATTGCTTTTGTGGAAGACAGCAAGACAGACAAGGTGATGGATGCCGCGCGCGAGGCCGGAGCGACAGGCGCGACCGTGATCGGTAATGCGCGCGGTGAAGGTATGGAAAAGTGCAAGACATTTCTTGGTCTGTCGCTGGAAACACAGCGTGACGTATTGTTGTTCCTGGTCGAGGAACATCTGAGTCGGAAAATCCTGGAGAAGGTGTGTGAAGTCGGCCGTTTTGATGAAACGCCGGGTACCGGTATCGCCTTTCAGATTGATGTTGAGGATGCCGTGGGTGTTCAACACCAAGTGATGGAACTGGTAGAACGAGTGGAGAGTGAATTATGAGTGATCGCAGGGTGGTTCGGGTCCGTGATGTGATGAAGTCACGCTTCGATATGATTGATGGCAAGCTGACAGTTGCTGATGCGCTGAAAACCATGCAGCACGTCGAGACCAAGTGTCTGATCGTCGATAAACGTGACGATGACGATGAATATGGCATGGTGCTACTGTCTGATATAGCCAAACAGGTGCTGGCGCGTGATCGCTCGCCGGAACGGGTGAATATCTACGAAATCATGGCCAAGCCGGTTATCTCTGTGCCGTCCGATATGGACATTCGTTATTGCGCACGCATGTTTGAGCGGTTTGGCCTTTCACGCGCCCCGGTCATAGATGACAGGAAGATGGTCGGGATAGTCAGCTTTACCGATATGGTGCTTAAGGGTTTTGATTTTTGAAGGTGCTTGCATGTTGTGGTGTTAGCAATGGATTATCAGGGCTTTCCACTTCCACGGTTTGCCCGCGTAGCGGGCAAACCGTTGTCGATGATAAAGGACACCCCACCTGCGACGAATTCAACCCGGGAACACAGACTTCAGCCTGCGGAATTAAATCTGTGGTCAGAGTAAAAATATGTGATTAACAATATGCGCGGGAAGAAGTTTTTACTCTGACCCCAAATATTACAGTTTGGCGATTTTCTCCAGCTGTTCTTCCAGTTGACGAATCGTGGTGCGGATGTCTTCCAGCTTGGCCTTTTCCTTTTCCACCACAGCGGCCGGTGCCTTGTCCACAAAACTGGCGTTGCCGAGTTTCTTTTCCGTGCGCTCCAGTTCGTTTCGCTTGCGTTCCAGTGCCTTGTTCAGGCGTGCCTGCTCGGCCTCCTTGTCGATCAGCCCTGCCATGGGGATCAGGACTTTCATTTCTCCGACCAGCGCGGTAGCAGATTCCGGGCCTTCCCTGTCGCCCAGCCATTCGATGGATTCGACACGGCCCAGCGAGGTAACAAAATTACGGTTGGCTTCGAGGCGTTGCTGATCGATTGCGCTGCCGTTCTGTAACAGCACCGGCAGTGATTTGCGCGGGTCGATGTTCATGCCACTTCGGATCTTGCGTACCCCCAGTACGAACTGCTTGACCCAGTTGATTTCCGCCACAGCCGATTCGTCGATGAGCGTTTCATCCGGTTGCGGGTAGGGCTGGCGCATAATGGTTTCGCCCTCGACACCGGCCAGTGGCGCAACGCGTTGCCAGATTTCCTCGGTAATAAACGGGATAATCGGGTGAGCCAGCCGCAGTACGGTTTCCAGCACGCGCACCAGGGTTTGCCGTGTACCACGCTGTGCGGCTTCGCTGGCATTTTCGTCGGTCAGTACGGCCTTGGAGAGTTCCAGGTACCAGTCGCAGTACTCGTCCCAGATAAAGGAATAGATGGCCTGTGCAGCCAGATCGAGCCGGTAGTTGTTGATATTGTCGATGACCTGCTGTTCGGTCTGTTGCAGCAGGGACAGTATCCAGCGATCAGCGCTGCTCAGTTCGTTATCACCACCTTTCTGGCCGCAGTCCTTGTCCTCGGTGTTCATCAGTACGTAGCGTGCGGCGTTCCACAGCTTGTTGCAGAAGTTGCGGTAACCCTCGATGCGGTTCAGGTCGAAGTTGATATCACGGCCGGTAGAGGCCATGGCGGCAAAGGTAAAACGCAGTGCGTCGGTGCCAAATGAGGGGATGCCGTTGGGGAAGTCCTTGCGCGTCTGTCGGGTGATTTTTTCTGCAAGGTGCGGTTGCATCATGCTGCCGGCACGTTTCTTCACCAGCGATTCCAGGTCGATACCATCGATGAGGTCGATGGGATCGAGGACATTACCCTTGGACTTGGACATCTTGTTGCCGTGCGCGTCGCGCACCAGGCCGTGAATATAGACTTCGCGGAACGGCACATCGCCCATGAATTTCAGGCCCATCATGATCATGCGTGCGACCCAGAAGAAAATGATGTCGAAACCGGTGACCAGTACGCTGGTCGGGTAGAAGGTCTTCAGCCGATCGGTCTGCTCCGGCCACCCCAGCGTGCTGAATGGCCATAGTGCGGAACTGAACCAGGTGTCGAGTACATCCTCGTCCTGGCGCAGTTCGACATCATCGGCCAGTTTGTGCCGTTCGCGAACTTCGGCTTCGCTGTGGCCGACATAGATGTTTTCCTGGTCGTCATACCAGGCCGGTATGCGGTGCCCCCACCAGATCTGTCGTGAGATACACCAGTCCTGGATGTTGCGCATCCATTCAAAATAGGTGTTCTTCCAGTTGTCCGGCACAAAACGGATGTCGCCGTTCTCGACGGCCTTGATGGCCGGGTCAGCCAGCGGCTGTACGCGTACGTACCACTGATCGGTGAGGAAGGGTTCGATGACGGAACCGGAACGGTCGCCACGTGGCACGACCAGTTTGTGATCCTCGATTTTTTCCAGCAGGTCCAGCGCCTCCAGGTCCTTGACGATCTGTTTGCGCGCGGCAAAGCGGTCCATGCCGATGTAGGACTCGGGAATCAGTCCATCTTCTTCCGCTTCATTGCTTCGAATGGCGGCATCGCGGGTGAAGACATTGATCAGGCCGCCGTGCGGTTGTTCGCTGATGGCTTTTTCATCCCGGTGACGCGTCCACACCTGGTAGTCGTTGAAGTCGTGTGCCGGGGTAATTTTCACGCAGCCGGTACCAAACTCCGGGTCGACATAGTCGTCGGCAATGATGGGGATTTTGCGCCCCGTCAGTGGTAGCTCAACGAACTCGCCGAGCAGGTGCTTGTAACGCTCATCGCCGGGGTGAACTGCAACGGCACAGTCGCCGAGCAGGGTTTCGGGACGTGTGGTTGCCACCACCAGCTGACCGGTGCCGTTGCTGAGCGGGTAACGCATGTGCCAGAGGTGGCCGTTTTCTTCCTGCGACAGCACTTCCAGGTCGGAGATGGCGGTGTGCAGGACGGGGTCCCAGTTGACCAGTCGTTTGCCACGGTAGATCAGGCCTTCTTCATACAGGCGGACAAACACGTCCCTGACTGCCTCGGACAATCCCTCGTCCATGGTGAAGCGTTCGTGTTCCCAGTCCAGCGAGGAACCCATGCGGCGCAACTGGCGGGTAATGTGCCCACCGGAGGTTTTCTTCCATTCCCACACGCGTTCGATGAACGCCTCGCGCCCCAGGTCGTGGCGGGTCTTGCCTTCTGCTTCCAGCTGGCGCTCCACCACCATCTGGGTGGCGATGCCGGCGTGGTCACTGCCCGCCTGCCACAGGGTGTTGTCGCCGCGCATGCGGTGGAAACGGATCAGCGCGTCCATCAGTGTGTCCTGGAAAGCGTGACCCATGTGCAGGCTGCCGGTCACGTTGGGCGGCGGGATCATGATGCAGTAGGGTTTGCCTTCGCCGCTGGGGGCGAAGTAGCCCCTGTCTTCCCAGGTCTGGTACCAGCGCTGCTCAATCTGATGGGGTTTGTAGGTTTTTTCCATGAAAATCAGGGGTCTTTGGTTAGGCTGCAAGAATGGGCGGGGATTATACCGCACTGGCGCGGAAAGGTCGGGCGGGAGCAGGTCATGCTATCCTCGCACCCCGGGTGGCATGGTGCTATCCAGTAATGACTGATGGGGAGAATTTTGTATGTTTCGAGCAGTACTGGCGGGTTTGTTGTATGTATCAAGCAGCGGTGTCTGGGCGTTTCAGTTCCCGATTGAAATGATCGAAGGCGTCGATGGTGCACGTGTCGTCGTCAATATCAATAAAGATGACCTGCACAGGGAAGGCCAGTGGGCTCCGTTTGAGGGTGCGCCGCCCCTGACACTGACAGGCGTACTCGGCATCATGCAGGCGTACCTGGAAAAAACCCCAACCCTGAACAACGCCAGCCTGAAGGAAATCCAGTTACGGCCTGTCCCGCATCATGAAAATATCTGGCACTACATGGTCGTGGTGGAGACAATGAGGGAGGGTAAACCTGTCCTCCATTATTACGTCGTGCTGATGTCAGGCAAGCTGATCCCGGCCATTCGTGAGCCGGAGTCGTACAAGTAGTCGCCAGACTGTTTCAACGTGAACAGATACTGCCGGGGTGAATTAATTTAATTCGGTATGGAATAAACCGTATTGCCGATTGTTTACAGGGGTGACATACCTCCAATCACGAACAGGAAGCACCCAATGAAAACAATCAATATTGCCCTGCTGGTATCTGCGCTGGTTTTCGCCACGGCCTCGTTTGCGGGGGGTGGCACAGCGGTTCCGCCGGCACCGAACGGTATTGAATTTCCCGCCGATTATCCCAACTGGCGGGTTATCTCCATATCGCATCGCACCGATAACAAGTCCATGCGCGTTATTCTGGGTAATGATATTGCCATCGAGGCTGCACGGGCAGGTAACACCAATCCCTGGCCGGATGGCGCAGTACTTGGCAAGGTGGTGTGGAAGCAAATGGCAGAGTCTCACTGGCCGGCTGCCATTGCCCCTGACCGATTTGTGCATGCCGAGTTCATGTTTCGCGACAGTAAGAAATGGGCGGCTAACGGCACGGGCTGGGGCTGGGCGCGCTGGGTCGGTCCTGAGCAGAAGCCTTATGGCAAGGATGCGGGCGTCGGCCAGGAGTGTATTGCCTGCCACACCCCGGTCAAGGGCAATGACTGGGTGTTTACGACGCCGGCCCTGTTCCCCACGGTATTCAAATAGCGGGTTTCCCGCCTGATATTTCGCATGCTCCGCCGTGACGAACTTGTACTCCAGTACATTCCCCGATTGCGGCGCTATGCGCGTGCCTTGCTCGGTGATAGCGAGCATGCTGAAGATCTTGTGCAGGAAACGCTGGCGCGTGCGCTTGGCAGATTGCACTTCTGGCGAAGCGGCAGCGATATGCGCGCGTGGTTGTTTACCATCATGCACAACCAGTTCGCCAACGATTGCCGGCGTGTGCGGAAACGCCCCGATGTCGTGCCGCTTGATGATGTCTGCGCAGAAATGGCCAGTGCCGACAGTGCAGAGTTGCACGCCGGTCTGCAGGATATCGAACAGGTCCTGATGCAGTTGCCTGAAGAGCAGCGCGCCGCATTGTTGCTGGTCAGCCTGGAGGGTTTGTCCTATGCCGAGAGCGCACGTGTACTGGGTATTCGACCGGGTACGCTGATGTCGCGTCTGCACCGGGCACGCGAAAAACTGCGTGGCAGGCTGAACCGGGCCCCTGGCAAGGCCAGGCGTATACGGAGTGTGAAGTGAAAGAAGACGACACAACCTTCAGTGCACAGGATCTGCATGCCTACCTTGATGGTGAGCTCGATGCACAACGGTGTCTGGAGATTGAAGCCTGGCTGGCGACGTCTCCCGATGCGGCTGAACGGTTAAATGATTACCGACAGGTCCAGGCGCAACTGCACGAGCGCTTCGACACTGTGCTGGCTGAATCACCTGAAGCTTTCATGCCAGCCGGTCGACACCCGCTTGTGCAGTTCTCACGTGTGGCAACTGTCCTCCTGTTGATGCTGGTCTCCGGTCTGTTTGGCTGGTCACTGAAACCCGCAGCGCAAATACTGTCGACCGGGCCGATCATGGCAGACCTGGTCCAGCCTGCCACGTTTGCACACCAGGTCTACTCCACGGACATGCGTTACCCGGTGGAAATCCCTGCACCCGAACAGGCTTCACTGAACCGCTGGTTATCACAGCGCATGCACACCGAACTGAAGGCACCGGACCTGTCACATGAAAACCTGACATTTATTGGCGGTCGCCTGTTGCCATCCACCAACCGGATGGCCGCCCAGTTCATGTACGAAGATGCACAGGGGCAGCGGTTGACTGTGTATGTGCGGCGGGTTGCTGATGCGGATGGCAGCAGTGAATTCCGTTACCGTGAACAGGGTGATCTGCACGTGTTCTACTGGATCGATGGCGAGTTTGGCTATGCGGTGATCGGTACACAGCCGGCCTCGCGCCTGGTAACGGTTGCCAGCGCTGTGCAGGCAGTGTTCCAGTAGCCGGAATTGTGAACGGGTTCAATCGCCTGTCGTGCCAACTGGCTGGCCTGTCTGTCTACGGTCTGGA
The DNA here is from genome assembly GCF_058323355.1 of Thiogranum sp. Taxonomy (NCBI): domain Bacteria; kingdom Pseudomonadati; phylum Pseudomonadota; class Gammaproteobacteria; order Chromatiales; family Ectothiorhodospiraceae; genus Thiogranum; species Thiogranum sp. The sequence goes on along the minus strand of NZ_JBTTIO010000065.1, from coordinate 8,110 downwards.
CAGCACCGTTACGCAAATCCTGTTGCAGGAAGACAGCCAGGTTACTCCGGCTTCGTCTGTGCAATCTTCGCCACCAGTTCCGGCAGCGCCAGTTGTAACTGGGTGCGGATGTCTTCGCTGAGCTTTTCACTGCTCTGTTCAGTGGCGCTGTGTATCAACCGGGCGAGTTCTTCCTTGAGTACCGCCTCGATTTTCCAGCTGACCAGTTTCTGCAGGTCTTCAGTCAGGTCATTAACCAGTTCACGGATGCCCTCTGTTTCGAGCAGTTGTTCGATGGCGTCGTGGCTGGTGAGGTCAGGGCCGGCAGGGACGGGTTGTTGCTGGAGAAGTTCAGGGTTAACGGGGTTGTCCAGCACCGGTACCCCGTCGTCATCGAGTTTGATCGGTTGTTCTTCCATCAGGACTTGATCTCGTGGGTGCGTAACGGGTAACCGCGTTCCTTGTAAAAACTGTAGCGACTGCGGCCCTGTTGTCGTACCGTGTTGTCCGCGTTGACCAGTTCGGCGACGCGTTCAAAACGGCTGAAAAACAGCGGAACGTCGGCGGCAAGGTTGATCATCACCTGGCTGGCGTCCGGTTCGGTATCGTGACTGAGCAATACCGGTGGTATCGTATCACCTGTATTCTCCACGGTACTATGCGGCACAAAGCTGTTTTGCTGAAAGGTCCACAGCAGGGTGTCGAGTTCCTGCGTCTGTTCAGGCGATTCAGTATGAATATAGACCCGGTGACCCAGCCGGTAGGCCTTGTCGGCCAGTCGGCAGGCAAACTGCAGGCGCGAGCGCGGCGCGCTGTCGCCGAGTACATAGAAATCAACCTGCGTCATGGGCCCGTTCCATCAGGAACTGCGTGAGCAATGGCACCGGGCGGCCGGTAGCGCCCTTGTCCTTGCCGGATTTCCAGGCTACACCGGCGATATCCATGTGTGCCCAGCGATAGTCTCTGGTGTAGCGTGACAGGAAACAGGCGGCGGTGATGCTGCCGGCGTCGCGGCCGCCGATGTTGGCCATGTCGGCAAAGTTGCTCGATAGTTGCTCGTCATATTCGTCCCACATTGGCATTTGCCAGGCGCGGTCCCCCGTCGTCTGTCCCGCGGACAGCAGCTCGTCGGCCAGCGGCTGGTGGTTACTGAACAGGCCGGTGGCGTGTTTGCCCAGTGCCACCACGCAGGCGCCGGTCAGGGTGGCGATATCGATGACAACATCGGGGTTGAACTTCTCGGCGTAGGTAAGCGCATCGCACAGAATCAAACGGCCTTCGGCATCGGTATTCAATACCTCGATGGTTTGCCCGCTCATGCTGGTGACAATATCGCCCGGCTTGGTGGCAAGGCCATCGGGCAGGTTCTCGGTGGCCGGCACAATGCCGACCAGATTTACCGGCAGTTTCATCTCCGCCACGGCGGCCACCGTGCCGAACACACTGGCGGCACCGCACATGTCGAACTTCATTTCATCCATCGCCGCCCCCGGCTTGATGGAAATACCGCCGGAATCAAAGGTCACGCCCTTGCCGACCAGTACCGTGGGCTTGTCACGCTTTTTAGCACCGTGATATTGCATCACGATCAGCTTGGCCGGTTCGCGGCTGCCACGCGACACGGAAAGCAGTGCCCCCATGCCGAGTTTTTCCATGTCCTTTTCTTCCAGCACCTGCACCTTGAGTGAGGGGAAGTCTTTTTTGAGTGACAGCGCTTCATCGGCCAGGTCGGCTGGCGTGCAGTAATTGCCCGGACGGTTACCCAGTGTACGGGCGAGGTTCATGCCGTGTGCCACCGCCGCCCCCGCGGTTACGCCCTCGCGAACCGCGTCCAGTTCATCACGGCTGGCGGCGATAACACTGAGCCGGCGCAATGGGCGTCTGGGTGGTTTGGGATCGCTCTTGAGCTCATCGAAGCGGTACACGGCATCTTCGCTGGCGGAGGCAATCTGCTGCGCCTTCCAGCGGCTGTCGCGGTCTTTTACCTCGACTTCGCTCAGCCAGCTGGCGGCATCGGTTGCGCCGCTGTCCTGTACTGCCCTGGCAGCGGCCGAGGCAATCCTGTTGAAAGCCTGCGCGGAGAGTCGCTTGGCCTTGCCGCAGCCCACCACCAGAATACGTTTGGCCTTTACCCGACCGGCCGGGTTGAGAATCAAGGTGGTTTTTCCGCAGTCGGTGCTGATATCGCCTTGCCGGATCAGTGCGCTGATCTGTCCGCGGCTGGCCTTGTCGAGACGTGCGGCAGCCGGTGAAAGGCGGCGCGGCGATGAAACGGCGACCACCACGCAACTGCTTGCAAGCTTGTCGGCGTCAGCGGTTTTGGCATTGAAGTCCATGAACTGCTCCTTCGGTTGGAATTTCGGTGCGTTATGCTGGATTATCAGTATCGCGCAAATTTAACAGGCCGGGCGTTGATTTGAAATGCCGCCCCACCGGACAAACAGGATAAAGCTACATTCCATGCCTTCCGTCATGCATCGCTACCTCGGCCGGGAACTGCTGCGCTACTGGCTGTCCTTCACGCTGGTGTTGTGGCTGGTGCTGCTGGCAGCGCGATTTTCCATTTACCTCGGGCAGGCAGCCAGTGGCCGCATCCCGGCCGATACGGTGTTGTGGCTGCTTGGCCTGAAATCCGTGGGGTTTTTTGTGTTCCTGTTACCGCTGACGCTGTTCCTGGCGCTGTTGTGGTTGCTGGGGCGGCTGAACCACGACAGCGAGGCGCTGGCGCTGGCCGCCAGCGGTGTCGGGCCGTGGCAGTTGTACCGGGCCTTCGCCGTGCCGGTCGTGCTGGCGACCCTGCTGGTTGCGCTGCTGAGTGCCTGGCTGGTACCGCACACGGCCGCGCAGGGCTATCGCCTGCGTGCCGAGGCGGAACAACGGCTGGATGCCAGCGCATTGACGCCGGGGCAGTTTACTTTCCTGCGCGGCGGCGAGTGGGTGGTGTACGCGCAGCGTGCCGGCGCGAAAGCCGGGACGCTGGAAGACATTTTTATCCATATCGACCGGCGGCCACGTGCGCAGGTACTGGTCGCACAACACGCCTCGATCGAAGCGGGTAACAACGGACGTTACCTGGTACTGGGCGAAGGCTACCAGTATGACGGTGAGGCCGGGCAGGCGGACTACCGGCGCCTGCGCTTCCACGACTACAGGGTCCGCCTCGATCCTGCACAGGTCAGCGTGCCTGACAAACAGGATGCCGTTGCTACGGCTGAACTGGTCGCGGACCCTGCGCCGGTTGCCCGCGCCGAACTGGCCATGCGCGTGGCCAGACCGGTCAGCGTGCTGGTGCTGGTGTTGATTGCTGTGCCGCTGGCGCGGTTGCGACCGGCCGCCGACAGCCGCTATACGCCGCTCTGGCTCGGGGTGCTGGTGTTTACCGTGTATTACAGCCTGATGGGTGTCGGGCGCCTGTGGATCGAGCAGGACAGGCTGGTGGGGCAGGCCGGTCTCTGGTGGGTGCATGCTGTAATCCTGGTGCCGGTGGCCACGCTGTTGTTCCTGCGTCGACGGTTTGCGCCATGAAGCACCTGGACCGTTATATCGCCCGCTCAGTGATGTCGGCAACACTGCTTGCCTGGCTGGTGGTGGTCGCGCTTGACGGTCTGTTCAGTTTTCTCGGCGAACTGGGGGACATTGGCCGCGGAGAGTACGGCTGGCAGGACGCCCTGCTGTTCGTGTCATTGTCGTTACCGGCCAAAGCGTGGCAATCCTTTCCCATGGCCGTACTGATCGGCACCCTGCTTGGCCTGGGGAATCTCGCCGCCCAAGGTGAATTGAATGCGTTCCGGCTGGCCGGGTGCTCACAGTCGCGCCTGAGTCTTTCGGTATTACTGGCCGGTGTGTTGATGCTGGTGCCGGTACTGCCGCTGGGCGAGGGTATTGCGCCGGCGGCCACGCAGACGGCGACCCGCCTTCGTGCCCAGGCAATCTTTGCAGAGGCAGGCGTTGAGCGCGGCAACGGCTTCTGGGTGCACAAGGGGCAGCGGATGATACAGGTCGGCCGCGCCGAGGCAGACGGCAGCCTTTCTGATGTCCGCATTTATACCCTCGACCAGCCACCGCAACTGGTTACCGCCAGCGCCATTGCCCGGGCTGTATATACAGAGCAGGGCTGGATGCTGGAAGGTGTCAGGCGTACTCGCTTTAATGGGGAGGAGGTTGCGGTCGAGCAGCAGGAAAAGCTGGCCGCAGGTGAACTGGTCGACCCGCAACTCGCCCGCTTGCTCGCACAACAGACCGGCAGCTTTTCGCTGCCGGAATTGCTGCGTTACATCGGCGGGCTGGAGCAGGGCGGTATGCGGGTGGATCGATACCGGCTGGAGTTCTGGCAACGCCTGAGCGCGCCACTGGCGGTGCTGGCCATGCTGATGCTGTCGGTCGGTATGGTACTCGGGCCGTTAGGCCGTCAGGGTATGGGCCTGCGCGTGCTGGCCGGCGTAATGATCGGGCTGCTGTTCAAGCTGGGGAATGAAACCGTTGCACACGCCGGGCTGGTTTACGGCAGCGAGCCGTGGATAACGGCACTAATACCTTCGCTGCTGGTGTTTGTTGCCGCTGTGATCCTGATGCGACGGTTAATATAACTCCCCGTTCATTGCGAGATACCCCCACCTGTCAGCGCTTGCGCGCCAGCGGGTTTTCATCGAGTTGTACGATGCGTGTTTCCGAATAGCGGTCGTGCCAGGTGAGTTTATCCCGGTCGATCAGCATCCACAGGTATCCGGCGCCCAGCAGCAGCGCCGAAGGGATGGCTGCCATGAAGCGCAACAATGCCTGCCACAATGTAATCGGGCCGGGATTGATGTTACGCAACTGGAGCTTCCAGCTGCGCATGCCCAGCGTCTGCCCGCCATGCATCCAGAACCAGCTGTAGAACGCGAAACTGATAAACAGCAGATACGTCGTCAGAAACGGATTGTGATGAACCGCCTCGCCACCGGTAAAAGGCAGCAGGATTGCCGTGGAGATGAACATGACTGCCAGTAACAGCAGTGAATCATAGAGCAATGCGGCAAGCCGGCGGAAAAGTCCGGCGGGTGGCGGCTGGCTTGAGGAATCGGTCATTGTCATCTTGATCGGTTGGCGGCAGGCCTAATGTACGGTGTCTGGCATACTTGCTGCAACGGTGACAATTGTGTGTTGCTGTGCTATGAAACCCCTACGGGATAGGTTGAAAGGCCATATTTCGGACGGGATCGCCGCAAGGCGGGAAAATAACAAAAGCACGAAGGAGTAACCGGATGAGTGTCTACGCCGATCTGGCCGACATCCCCGGCGTCATTGCGGCAGGCGAATATGCCTACCGGGGTGACCGCTACAACTACAAGGGCCAGTTGAACGATGAAATGGCGCGCATGGCGTCCATCATGTGCCGCGCTACCACCATGGGAACCCATATGCAGGCGGAAATTCTCGGCGCCAACAGCGAGAATTGCCCGTTTGACCCGGCCCATGGCTGGGTGGTGCGCGGACCGCAGTTCAGTGTGTGTGTAGTGGCCAATGTGTTCTGTTTTTTGCAGAACGAAGCCGGCCTGCTGAACCGCGTGATGAAACAGATGCAGGATAAACTTGCTGACGTAGAAGAAATGATCTAGCGCCGGTTGCTACACCGGCCATGCAGTTGGAGAACAATGATGAGCAGTCTTGATAACCTGATGAACCTGCACGGCGCCGCCGCTGCATTTGAATTTTCGGATACCGGCGAACTGACCAACCACCGCATTTCCGATGACTCGGATTTAACAACCGATGCGCTGGATTTGCTGGCGCATGTATTTGTCGCCAATATCGCCATCGCCACCATGCAGGCGAGGGGCTGGGAGAAGACCACCGGGCAGGGCGGTTTCTACCCTGTGCAGGGCTTCACACTGGTGGGCCTGGAGTGGTCTGCCGTGGGTAACGGCCACCGTGGAGTGGTGTTGCGCAATAACGATTGCGATTTCGAAGCGGCCTACGCCGCGCTGGACAGTTGAGTACGGGGTATGATTAAACAGTTACTCGCACTCGACGGTGTCTTTGTTATCTGTCATTTCCGTGACGACGGCGCACTGGTGGAAGGTTACGGTATGCTCGGCGATGATATGATGGAACGCCTCGCCAAGTTCGCCCACGACTATAAACGCATGGTGCAGGGCAATACCGACCAGTTTTCCATGTTTACCGGCATGCCGGGCTGGACCCCGCCGGGCGGCTGGATCGTGCGCGGCGCAAAGGCCACTGTGTGCAGCGTCGGCAACCTGGTGTGTTTCATCGATAATGAGGAAGCTTCGCTCAACGAGGTGATGAAAGAGCTGGCGGAGGCTTCACGCTACTGAGGCACAGTTCAGTTTGAGCTGAAACCCCATGTTTATACGGTATAGCGTATTTACAGGTATACGGTTTGCCGTATAACCGGCGGGTGTATGCCGACTTTAGTCAGGTGTATCAGTATGGCCCCTCACCGTTGGTGCGGGGCTTTTTGTTTATTACGCTTGCCAAAACTTATCAATTGATAAATAATTGTTGTCAATGGCCGCTATTTATCAAGGAGTGATTCAGTGCCCATCCAGGACGTGCGGGATTTCCTGTTGGAATTCAAACAAGTGGCTACTGGCGGCAGTGGTGTCGACATTGTGCCTCGGGCGGAAACCCGACCAACACTCGCACGGCTGGGTCTGACCAAGGCGAATCTGGAAGAAATTTTGCTGGGGTTATCGGTCACGGATTACTGCCAGGGGCCGAAACCCGACCGGGACCGTCCAGGTAATCTGTGGATTTTCGGACGTGAGATTGAAGGACATGAGGTTTATATCAAGTTGAAGGTGGCGCAGATTGGAGACAAACAGATCGCGAAATGTATCTCGTTTCATATCGCCAGATTTCCACTGAAGTACCCACTCAGGTAACGGTGCCTAAACGGCCAGTGGAGGAATTGTTATGAAAGGTATTTGCCCAAATTGTGAGAAAGAGACCGAACTCGAACGTGTACGCTGCCGGGAAGTGGTTGAGGTTCGTGGCGAACCCATCGAGGTCGATGTTGAATTCTTCCGGTGTATGGCGTGCGGAGTGGACTTCGAAAATACCCGGGAGCCGGATGCGCTTGTGCTGGCCTACCGGGAATACCGTCATCGCCACGACATGCTCCAGCCCGAACAAATTCGTGACTGGCGCAAGCAATATGGGCTGACCCAGAATGAATTGAGCAAAATCCTCGGTTGGGGTGGCGTGACCTTGAGCCGGTACGAAAACGGCGCGTTGCATAGTGAGGCGCACGAGAAGATTCTGCGGCTCGCGATGGAACCCCATAATTTGATCACGCTCATCGATGAAGCACCGGATGCACTTCCCGAGGACAAGCGCGAGCGCCTCTTGCGAGAACTGCATGCCGCAGATGATGAGGCGTGTTCTTTTGAACGTCTTTTCGAGGAACGCTTTGGTAATTATGCGCCGGATGAATTCAGCGGATACCGCAAGCTGGACTGGCGGAAGCTGTGTAATGCAATCATTTACTTTTGCTCGGACGGACAACCCAAAACAAAACTGAACAAACTACTCTTTTATGCTGATTTCAAGCATTTCAAGGAATATTCTATTTCCATTACTGGTGCGCGTTATGTACATCTTCAGTATGGTCCGGTACCCGATGATTACGATTACTACTTTGCCGAATTGTCACGTGAGCATTACCTGGCTGTTGAGGAGGAGATCTTTGGTAATTACACGGGCTTCAAATGCGTGGCCTGTGTTGAACCCGATCCTGGTGCATTTGAGCAAACCGAGCGTGATGTTCTGGAAAAAGTCTTCAACCATTTTCAGGGATTTGGTTCCGCAGATATTATGAAGTTCTCGCATGAAGAGGCCGCCTATGCATCGACGGTTGAAGGGGAGACTATTTCGTATCTGTATTCTAAGGATTTGAGAATATAGGGAAGGTCTGATTAATTCGTCATCCCGGCCTGCGCCGGAATGACGATTTCAAATTAATCAGAGCTTCCATAGTTATTTGAGATGGCGCTCCCTAGGGGAATCGAACCCCTGTTACCGGCGTGAGAGGCCAGTGTCCTGACCGCTAGACGAAGGGAGCTAAAGAACGCTGAATGGAACCAGCAGCGGTGCTATTATACGCGCAAGCGATTCAGGGACAAGCTAA
>NZ_JBTTIO010000064.1:0-6002 GCF_058323355.1 Thiogranum sp. | reverse complement strand
TCCATGGATTCCGGCACGCGCCGGAATGACGGAAGCTGAATTAATCAGAAATTTCATAAGTGACTGACAGCCTGTTTTATTGATCCAGATCAAATCATCCTCGACAACTGACCGCTAGCATGTCGCGATCCCGTACAGCACCCGGAGATCGCGCACATGGAACATTCGGTTTTTATCCAGACCAACCACAAACAGATTACCGGCGCCTATGTCGCCGAGCACGCCATTCGCCGTTATTCACAGCACAACGACAAGTTCGACGTCCATATCATCGAAAAGAAAGATTACCCCTATTTTGACGAGCATGAAGGCCAGCTGTACCTGCGCGACGGTGTAAAACGCAAATGGCTCAACAACGACCTGCAATCCTTTACCCTGACCCGTTTCATGCCACCGGAACTGACAGGCTACAAGGGCCGCTCGGTGGTCATCGACCCGGATATCTTTGCAGCAAGCGACGTATGGGATCTGCTGTCACGCGACATGCACGGCAAGGCCATCATGTGCCGTCCGCGTTCCGGCACCAAGGGTATTATTGATCGCTGCCTGGCTTCCAGCGTCATGCTGCTGGAACACGAAAAACTGAAACACTGGAATGTGGAACAGTGGTTTGACGAACTGTTCAGTTTCAAACGTGACTACATGCCGTGGATCTGCCTGAAATATGAAGACCGTGACACCATCGGCCTGTTCGAGAACGAATGGAATGATTTCGACAAGTTCACTACTGCCACCCGCATGCTGCACACCACCCGGCGCAAGACCCAGCCGTGGAAAGCCGGCCTGCCGATCGACTGGCGCCCGGCGGAGAAATTCCGTCTGTTCCCGCCTGTTGCATGGCTGATGCGTGCGCGTCGCCACATCTTTGGTGAATATGCCCTGCTGGGTCACTACAAGGTACACCCCGACCCGAACCAGGAAGCCTTCTTCTTTGGACTGTTGAAGGAATGTATCAACGAGGGCAAGGTCAGCGAGGAATTTGTCCGCGAACAGATGGCACAGAATCACGTACGCCACGATGCCTTCGAGGTACTGGATCGCACGCCGGATCTGCCACCAGCGCCCGCCCATCCGCTGTCCACACCGCTGGTCAGGGCCGCCTGAGGAGGGAAGAACCCGCATGGATTATCATTTGCCTTAAGGGGGCTGCGAATGTAGAGTTTGCAGCAATCACACAAGGAGAGCCGAATCGTGGCGTGGAACAGCGCTGCGGCCAGACCCCGGGAAGTTGCAACACTCCAAGATACAATCCATCAAATCCGGCAGGGACGCCTTCGCAGACTCGACACCTGCGCTACAGGAAATCACCCACCCGCAACGCCTGGCCTTTCTGCTCCCCAACCTGGGCGGCGGCGGCGTACAGCGTAACGCACTGATTACAGCGTCTGCGCTGCGTTCGCGCGGTTACCAGGTTGAACTGGTGCTATGCAGCGAGAAAGGCCCTCTGTTCCAGAAGATACCGGACGCCATTACCCGCACCATTCTGAAGCGTGCGCCCGGCTGGCAGGGACGCATACATGCACTGTTGGGCAACCCGTCACTACTGCCAGCGCTCAGCCTGCCGGTGTTGGCAGCGGGCAAGCCATCCAGAACACTGCGCTACCTGCCTGCACTCACGGATTATCTACGCCGATCGCAACCGGACGTTCTTTTCTCCGCAACCACCTACCAGAATATCGAAGCGGTACTGGCACGTAACGCCGCCAGAGTACGCACGAGCGTTGCCGTCACCCAGAGCACCAATTTCTCCAGCTGGCACCAGGTGTCCAGTGAATGGCGGAGGCGACACCTGTTACCCCTGTTACGCCGCTGCTATAACCAGGCCGACGCTATTATCGCTGTATCCAACGCCGTGGCCGATGACCTTGCCCGCTATGCAGCGCTCGAGCGTAAAACCATCTCGACTATCTACACGCCGCTGGTACCGTCAAATATCAGGGAACGCGCCAATGAGCCGGCCGAACACCCGTGGTTCGACAACCAGGATATTCCGGTCATTCTCGCTGTTGGACGACCAGGGCGCGCAAAAGATTATCCAACATTACTACGCGCCTTTGCGCTGCTGCACAAGAAGCGCCGGGCACGTCTGATCATTCTTGGCGAGGCACGTGATCCGCACAAGAGCCAGGAGCGCAAGGGAAAGCTTCAGACACTGATCAGCGAGCTGGGGGTTTCGGAAGACGTCGACATGCCGGGTTACACACACAACCCCTACCGCTACATGAACCGTGCTTCCCTGCTCGTCCTGTCTTCGGTGTATGAAGGTTTCCCGAGCGTTGTACCCGAAGCGCTCGCCTGTGGCTGCCCTGTTGTCAGCACGCATTGCCCTGGCGGTGTTGCCGAAGCGCTGGATGAAGGTCGCTATGGAAGGCTGGTTCCCGTGGGTGATTACCGCAGCATGGCGGATGCGATCAATGCAACACTGGAAGAGGTGCCGCCCCGGGAACTGCTCATGGAACGAGGGGCATCATTCTCTATCCAGCGCAGCACTGACACCTACGAAGCACTGGTTTTATCATTGGCACGCTCTGACTGACCGATCCCTGCGAACAGTGCCAGCGGGAACCAGAAAAACAGCCATAATTCCTTTGGCCGTACGATCAGGCGATCGATGTCGGGAGCAATCACCACAAAGGCGAATACCAGCAAGGGCACGATATATTTCGCCCTGCCGCAACCGTAGCGGATGATATGTCTGGCAAAACCAGCCACCATGGCGAGAAACACCCCCATTCCCACAATCCCGCCATCGCGCAGGAACCCCAGGTAACTGCTGTGTGCGTGCTGGAACGCCCGCTTCTCCAGGGCAACCGTTGTATCAGACAGATAACCGTGCCCGAACCATGGGGCATCGGCAATATGTTTCAACACGCTTTCCCAGATCAGGGGGCGCCAGTGCAAACCCATCTGGAAGCGATCGAACACTTCGGGGAAAACAAACAACGTCGCCAACAGAACCCCGCTCAACAATACGAGCATAACCAGGGCGACCTTGCGACCAAAACAGAAAGGCATGGCAACGAATGCAGCCAGCAGTCCAAGCATGGCAGTGCGGCTGTGCGTCAGAAGGACGGCCGATACCAGCACCATAAAGGCAACTGCATAGAGAACACGTATCCATGTAGCCCGCGACAGCACGGAAAAATGCAACGCCAGCAAGGTAAAAACGCCATAGGCGCAACCGGCCAGAATAGCATTATCGATGCGCCCGATGGGTTCCAGCCTGGATACAGGAAAAGGGCGTTTTGCATACCAGCTGAAAATCGAAACGACCGCCAGCAACGCGACACCTGCCACCAGCACCCTCAGCAAAATATCGAACGCTTCCGGGTAGCGACGCACCAGCACCGCGGTAACAACGATAAAAACGACGACCTGTAACCACCATCCGGCCAGTGTGGCAAATTCAGCCGGCGAAAAGTTGTTACTCCATAGACCTGTCAACAACTGGTAGGACAGCCATATCAGTATCAACCTGAACAACCCGCTCTTCCATAACACCGGAAGCTCCCTGTACATCATCAACAGGCCAGGGAGCATTACAGCCACGTAATAGAACTTGTAATGCAGTGGCCGTTCCGGAAAAAAGAAGAACCCGAGCAGAAAAACGCCATAGCCGGCAAATAACCACAAGTCCAGTCGATGCGGATACAGCGCTCTCTCGTTCGAACCTGTCACACCTGCTCCTCTTTTGTGTCGCACATGACATGCCTGACAGCTTTTACAGCATCATCAAGCCCTTTCCCATCTTCCTGTGGCAGGTTCACTACCGCAGACTGGCCTGCCCAGGTTGCGAGCCCGGCCTGCACCAGGGAAGACTGAATACGCGACACATCCCTGCGCATGCGAGGTGGCGCAAACCACATGGCAAGACGATGCGTCAATGGCTTGTAACGAAAATTATGCGGGATCAACCACCAGGGTCTGCCACTTCCCTCACTCGCGTCGGACTTGTCCGAGAGATCAAAAATATACAGTGGTCTTTGTGCAGCGGAGGCCTCAGCCAGCATTGACATGCTTTCACCGGTTACAACAAACCGGTCTGCAACAGCCAGGTAACCCTGATAGGGGTTTTCCTCATCACCACCCCAGTGGCAGGCATATACCGGAACCTCCAGTGCATCCAGGAACGCCTGGTAGGCGGCTTCCGGTGTACGGGCGCTGTTACTGGCCAGCACCGACCCCCCGTCTTCAGACACCCGGGTATTCAGCCAGGCTGCCAACTGCTGAGCCTTTTCGACGGTAAAGACAAAAGGCCCGCTGTCACCGCCAAGCAGCACCGCCCAGCGCGGCTCCGGCAGGTGACTGAACCGTGAAAGCCACCTGTCACGCAACCGATCCAGCACCTCGCGTGTCTGGGCATGCAGCGGGAGGTCCACGACAAGCACGCCAGGCCGCGCGGGAAGGTTATATTGAGGCGTTGTTATAATCAGGTCGAAACTTTCGAGTGGAGCCCAGGGCCTTCCCACGTGTACGAGGCGTGTCTTGCCACCCGACTGTTTCCGTATCCAGCGCGCCACCGGTTCATTGCGCCGTCCTGCTGTCAGCACCAGGTCCGGCCAGGGCGGTTCCAGCCTGTCGGAACGTTTCCGGTCGACGCCTGCCAGGGTGACGCCAAGCAGCATGTTGGTCAGCAACTCAAATGACCGGTTATGAATGCTCTTTGTTTCGTATGGCCAGCCCAGCGCTTCCGCCAGTGCCAGCAACTGGGTATTGTCACCGGCCTTGCGCCCGGCAAGTACCCAGACCCGTGGGGACGGTAAACGGCTTTTATCCGGATTATTCACGCCGACAAACGCTTCCTCGCGACCAGCCGCGAGCTTACCTTAATCACCGGGAATCTGCAGCGCAAATCGTTTAACATAACCTCACAGCCTTCTCTTGCCGGAGCCACCTTGGTACTCGACCGCTACATCACCTCGGAGATCACAAAACCGTTATTTCTGGGCGTCACCCTGCTGATGGTCATTTTTTCCGGCTATACCGCGGCGATCAAGCTTGGTGAGGCCGCCAGCGGCCTGATTGACCCGGAAACGGTCGCGCAGCTGATCGGCCTGAGTACGATCATTGCACTGGAAGTGCTACTGCCTACCGCGCTCTACCTCTCCATTATCGCCACACTGAGCCGCCTGTACCGTGACTCGGAAATGGCCGCCATGCGTGCAGCCGGTATCGGTGAGCTGCGCATCATGCGCTCACTGGTATTCATCGCACTGCTCATCTCGATCCTGGCCGGCATTATTTCCATCTACGGCCGGCCCTGGGCCTACCGGGAAAGCTACCGGCTGGAAGCCGAGGCACGCGCCGAGTTCGATATCCGGAAGATTGAACCCGGACACTTCATTGAACTCCAGGACAGCAAGTATGTCCTCTACGCCCGCGCAGTCGACCAGGACAACGGCCGACTCAGTGACGTGTTCCTGCAGACAGAACTGGGGGATAAACTTCAGGCCATTTATGCACAGGAAGCCTATCTGCCTCCCGTCACATTTGGTGAAGCCCGCAGCTTTGAACTGTTCAGGGGATATGGATACATCCTTGATCGTGAAGGAAGCCGCGACATCACACTCAAGTACGGCCAGATGGTCATTCGCATCCCGCCGGAAACGCCAGACACCAATTACCGGCGCAAGGCTGAACCTACACTCAACCTGTACCATTCCGGGGCGCCCAAGGATATTGCAGAATTCCAGTGGCGGCTGTCGACACCCCTTTCCACCCTGCTGCTGGCGATACTGGCTGTACCTCTCAGCCGCAGCGCACCCCGCCAGGGCAGGCATAACAGTTTTCTCATTGCCATACTGGTGTACATCGGCATGTTCAACCTGATCAGTGTGGCGCGTAACGCGGTGGAAGAAGGTTCCATTCCGGCCTTCCCGGGTATCTGGTGGGCCTACCTCTTGCCTGTCCTGCTTTTTGTCTTTCTCATGGCATGGCCCGCCTGGCAACGCAAAAGACACTGACATGAACCGTATCGACCGTTACATTGCATGGCAATTACT
>NZ_JBTTIO010000063.1:0-28690 GCF_058323355.1 Thiogranum sp. | reverse complement strand
GCGCTTCTCGCGACATGTGGCGCTCACCCAAACTAGCCAGTCACTGTGTGACTGGCTCAGACAAGGGTTAGCTTCATCCACATGTCGCTGCGATGCGCGGCTGAACCGACGCCGGCGAAAAGGCACCCCGCCCGGGACTTGCTCTGTGCGTGTCGATAAATGAACGACCTGGGTCAGTCCCGGAAATTGGTATTTCTCTGATATCAGCAAACACCGTACTCCCGGTTCTGACCCGAAACCGCCGTTCACCTTTCGCTCCAACCAGGCATAATATTCCGTCATTCCGGCGCAGGCCGGAATCCAGATGTCCGGGCAAGGAGGCCCGTATTATGGAAAGACAACCGTGCGTATACCTGTTAGCCAGCAAGCGAAATGGAACGTTATATACAGGAGTAACCTCCAACCTGGTGAAGCGGGTTTGGGAACACAAACATCATGCTGTTGAAGGGTTTACCAAAAAGTACGGCGTAGAGATTCTCGTTTGGTATGAGCTGCATGAAACGATGGAGTCTGCTATTAGTCGTGAAAAGGCGATCAAGAACTGGAAGCGGGCATGGAAAATCAATGTCATTGAGGCGATGAATTCTCAGTGGAAGGATTTGTATCCTGATGTGTTGTGATGCCCGGCTGGATTCCGGCCTGCGCCGGAATGACGGGGATGTTGGATGACGGGAGATAGCCGAACCCGGCTGTTTATCGACACACACAGAACAAGTCACGGGCGGTGTTTCCTTATCGTCGGCGTCGGTGCAGCCGAGCATCGCAGACATTTTGCGATCAAGCGAGCGTTGTCTGAGCGGTTTCGTAGAAACCGCGAGTTTAGCGAGCGCGCAAAATGTCGAGAAGCGCAGGGAACCCGCGCAGCGGGCAAACCGTTGCCGGTGAAAAGGCACCCCGCCCGGGACGATTTCAACCGCCTCCCCCTGACATGGATTCCGGCCTGCGCCGGAATGACAGGAAACGTGGGACGGGAATCAGGCCAAAATGGTGTACAACGGCTGGACTTGGCGTAACAATTGCCTATCTTTATATAAGGTGCCGTAAAGCCGTCACTTAACTGGCAGGATAATAACGAATGGATGACATTACCCGGCCCAAGGGCCTGCTGGAATTCTGGGAAGACTCGCAACTCGCGGGTCACAATGCGGCGTACCTTGAAAGCCTCTACGAAAGCTTTCTGAGTGACCCGGCCAGTGTGTCGGAGCAGTGGCGGACCTTTTTCCAGACCCTGCCACGTATCAACGGTCATGGTGCCGAACCGTCGCATGCCAGCATTCGCGAAACCTTCCGTGCCCTGACCCGACAGCCCTGTGCCCGTTTGCATGCTGCGCACCGCGAGCCCGGTGGCGATGTGCACGCGGAAAAGCAGATCCGGGTATTGCAGTTGATCAATGCCTTCCGTTTTCGTGCCCACCAGATTGCAGATATCGACCCGCTGGGCTTGCGTGAGAAGCCGGAGTTGCCGGAGCTGACGCCTGAATTCCATGGCCTTGACGAGACAGATCTCGATACGGTGTTTGAAACCGGTTCACTGGCCATCGGCGAGCGTGCCACATTGCGTGAAATCATTGCTCGCCTGCAAGCGATCTACTGCGGCAGTGTCGGTGCCGAGTACATGCACATCACGGAGACCCAGGAAAAGCGCTGGATACAGGAGCGACTCGAACGTGCCGGTGGGCAGCCGGAGCTCGATACGGCGCTGCGTCGCCGTATTTTACAGCGGCTGACCGCAGCTGAGGGGCTGGAGCGTTACCTGCATACACGTTATGTCGGACAGAAGCGTTTTTCCCTGGAAGGTGGTGATGCACTGATCCCGCTGCTGGATGAACTGATTCAGCGCGGCGCAACGCACGGCGTGAAGGAAGTCAGTATCGGTATGGCACACCGGGGCCGCCTCAATGTGCTGATCAATATTGTGGGCAAGACCGCTGCCGAACTGTTCGAGGAATTCGAGGGCAAGGCCGGAAAGGATTTTAACGGTTCCGGTGATGTGAAATATCACCAGGGTTTCTCATCAGACCTGCGTACCGGCAAGGGCATGGTGCATGTGAACCTGGCTTTTAACCCGTCACACCTGGAAATTGTCGGGCCGGTGGTGGAAGGGTCTGTACGCGCACGACAGCAGCGCAGCGGTGATGATAAGGGTAACCTTGTGGTGCCAATACTGCTCCACGGCGATGCAGCCTTTGCCGGGCAGGGTGTGGTGATGGAAACCATCAACATGTCACAGTCGCGCGGCTTCTCCACCAAGGGTACCGTACACATTGTTGTTAACAACCAGATTGGTTTCACCACCAGCAGCCAGCGCGATGCCCGTTCCACGCTGTACTGCACCGATATTGCCAAGATGGTCAATGCCCCGATCTTCCATGTCAACGGCGATGACCCGGATGCCGTAATAGCGGTAACCCGGCTGGCGCTGGATTATCGAATGGACTACCACAAGGATGTGGTTATCGACCTCGTTTGCTATCGGCGTCACGGTCATAGCGAGGCGGATGAGCCAACGGCCACCCAGCCGGTGATGTACGCTGCCATACGCAATCACCCGACACCACGCGCGATCTACGCTGAACGACTGGTGGCAGAGGGTGTATACGACGCCGATACCCCGGAACAGATGATGACGGCCTACCGTGACAGGCTCGACCGTGGCGAGACGGTTGTCGATGAACTGGTGCCGAAGGAAGAGGCCGGCTACCCGTGGGCCGTTGACTGGGTACCCTATCTTGCCCAGGCCTGTACGGCATTTCTCGATACGTCGGTCAGCATTGAGCGACTGCGAACGCTGTGGCGCCAGCTCGATCGATTGCCGGATGGTTTTGAACTGAATCCGAATGTCGCCAAGATTATTGCCAACCGCCGCAAGATGGCGGTCGGCGCCATGCCCATCGACTGGGGGTTTGCCGAAACCATGTCCTATGCCTCACTGGTTGATGACGGTTACCCGGTTCGCCTGTCCGGGCAGGACAGTGGTCGTGGCACCTTTTTTCACCGGCACGCAGTACTGCACTGTCAGAAGGACGGGTCGACCTATGTGCCATTACGGAATGTCAGCGAGGACCAGGCCAACTTCCTGGTCATCAATTCCCTGTTGTCGGAAGAGGCTGTGCTGGCTTTTGAGTACGGTTATGCTACCACCGACCCCAAAACGCTGGTGATCTGGGAAGCACAGTTCGGTGACTTTGCCAACAATGCGCAGGTGGTGATCGACCAGTTTATCAGCGCCGGTGAACAGAAGTGGAACCGTTTATGCGGGCTGGTGATGTTGTTGCCGCACGGGCTGGAAGGTCAGGGGCCGGAGCATTCCTCCGCACGCCTTGAGCGTTATCTCCAGTTGTGCGCCGAGCACAATATGCAGGTCTGTGTGCCAACCACACCGGCACAGATTTTCCACCTGCTGCGGCGCCAGGTGATGCTGGAGTGCCGCAAGCCACTGATTGTCATGTCACCGAAGAGCCTGTTACGGCACCGGCTTGCCGTCAGTACGCTGGAAGATCTCAGCGCGGGCGAGTTCCAGCCGGTGATTGCGGAGGTTGATACGCTCGAGGACGCGGCTGTACTGCGTATCGTGCTGTGCAGCGGCAAGGTGTACTACGAACTGTTGGAGAAGCGCCGTGAACAGGAAATCGACCACATTGCGATTATCCGTGTCGAACGTTTGTATCCTTTTCCCGAGGCACAATTACGCAAACAACTTGAGCGCTACCCGAATGCCAGTGAGATTATCTGGTGCCAGGAAGAGCCGCAGAACCAGGGGGCGTGGTTCTCCATCCAGCATCATTTGCATGCCTCGCTGCCTGACCCATCCCGACTACATTATACAGGCCGGCCTTTCTCGGCGGCGCCGGCCGTGGGCTACACCTGGTTGCACCTGCAACAGCAGCACCGGCTGGTTGCAGAAGCACTCGGTCTTGAACCCGAAACGCCACAGACAGATAAATAAAGGGACGAACGATGTCGATTGAACTCAAGGTTCCGGTTTTCCCCGAGTCCGTGACAGATGGCACCATCCTGTCCTGGAACCGGAAACCCGGTGATAGCGTAAAACGTGATGAATCACTGGTGGAAATCGAAACCGACAAGGTTGTTTTCGAAGTGCCGGCGCCGAAAGATGGCGTGCTGGAAGAGATTATTGAAGCTGAAGGGGCGGTTGTGACATCCGGCCAGGTGATCGGACGCATGCGTGAGGAAGCTGTATCGGAATCGCCTCACGAAGTTGATACAGTGACGTCCGAAGCCGCAAAAACAGAAACGACCGAAGCAAAGCAAGGCATACCCTTCGCCACGCCCGCGGCGAGAAAACTGATCGAGGAAAACGGCCTGGATATTCATGCCATCAAGGCGAGTGGCAGTGGCAATCGTATTCTCAAGGAAGACGTGCTGGCGGTACTTGATCAGAAACCTGCGACATCGCCAGCTGCCGAAACAGTCACACAGCAGATTGAAGCGGAAAAAGAATCTTTTACATCGGCAGACGAGCGGCCGGAAAAGCGTGTGCCCATGACACGCCTGCGTGCACGTATTGCAGAACGCCTGCTGGAGGCACAGCACAACGCAGCCATATTGACCACTTTCAACGAGGTCAATATGCAACCGGTCATGGACCTGCGCGCCCGCTACCGGGAAGCGTTCGAGAAGCGCTATGGCGTGCGGCTGGGCTTCATGTCGTTCTTCGTCAAGGCCTCGATCGAGGCACTGCGGCGTTTTCCCCAGCTTAACGCCTCTATTGACGGTACAGATATTGTCTACCACGGATTTTTCGATATCGGTATTGCCGTGTCATCGCCACGCGGACTGGTCGTGCCGGTGCTGCGCAATGCGGACCTTATGGCGATGGCGGATATTGAAATACAGCTTGGCGATTACGCGGGCAAGGCACGTGAAGGATCACTGTCACTGGAAGATATTACCGGCGGTACCTTTACCATTACCAACGGCGGAGTGTTTGGTTCACTGTTGTCGACCCCGATACTGAACCCGCCGCAGAGCGGTATACTGGGTATGCACAAGATCCAGCCGCGCCCGGTCGCCGAGGACGGTGAAGTGGTGATACGGCCGATGATGAATCTTGCCCTGTCCTACGATCATCGACTGGTCGACGGGCGTGAGGCTGTCCAGTTTCTGGTGACCGTCAAGGAAATGATCGAGGACCCGGCAAGATTGATGCTGGGCGTGTGAGGCACATGTCAGACAAGTACCAGGTCATTGTTGTAGGCGCAGGGCCGGCCGGCTATGTGGCTGCGATTCGCTGTGCCCGGCTTGGACTGAAAACGGTCTGTATCGATGCGTGGCGGGGTGAGGATGGCAAGCCGTCCCTGGGCGGAACCTGTCTTAATGTGGGTTGCATCCCTTCCAAGGCCTTGCTTGAGTCATCGGAACAGTTTGCGCATGCCCGTAATGGACTGGCTTCCCACGGTATAGGCGTCTCTGAGGTCAGTCTCGATCTCGATACCATGATGCAGCGCAAGCAGCGTGTTGTGAATGAGCTTACCCAGGGTATCGCGCAGTTGTTCAAGGCCAATGGTGTTACGCACGTGGCAGGGCGGGCGACATTGTCTGCGGACCGATGTGTGGTCGTCAGCAACGATGACGGTAAAACAACACTGAGTGCCGAGCATATTATTCTTGCGCCGGGTTCATCGCCGGTACAGTTGCCTGGCATTGCAGAAGACGGGGAATATATTGTCGATTCGTCAGGTGCACTGTCATTTGGCGAGGTTCCCTCGCGGCTGGGCATCATTGGTGCCGGTGTCATCGGCCTGGAGCTGGGCAGTGTCTGGCGCCGCCTTGGTGCAGAACAGGTCGTGCTGCTGGAGGCACAGGACAGCTTTCTACAGGTGGCTGACGAGCAGGTGGCGAAGCTGGCATTACGCAGCTTTACCGGGCAGGGGCTGGATATCCGGCTCGGCAGCAGGGTGGTGATGTGCAAGGTGAATAACCGGCAGGTTGAATTGCGTTACCAGGACAAGGACGGCGAACACGATATGCAGTTTGACCGTTTGATTGTTGCTGTCGGGCGCAGACCCAATACCAATGATCTCGCCGCAGACGAAGCCGGTTTGCTGCTGGATGAATGGGGTTACATTCACGTGGATGAACAGTGCTCCACCAATCTGCCGGGTGTATGGGCGATTGGTGACGCCGTGCGTGGTCCGATGCTCGCACACAAGGGCTCAGAGGAAGGTGTAATGGTTGCAGAACGGATTGCAGGCCAGGTAGCGTACGTGAATTATGACGCCATTCCTTCCGTGGTCTACACCCTGCCAGAGATCGCCTGGGTGGGAAAGGCCGAGCAGGAATTACGCGCAACCGGTGTCGCATATCGCAGTGGTGTATTTCCGTTTACCGCCAGTGGGCGAGCGCGGGCAATGGGTAACATGGAAGGTTTTATCAAGGTGCTGGCCGATGAAAAAACCGACCGTCTGCTGGGTGTGCACATGATCGGGCCGCAGACGTCGGAACTGATTGCCGAGGCGGTAATTGCCATGCAACTGGGTGGTAGTGCGGAGGACATTGCCCTGACTGTCTTTGCGCACCCGGCTTTATCCGAGTCATTCCACGAAGCCGCACTCGCGGTACATGGACGCGCCATTCATATAGCACCGGCCCGGGCGCGCAAAGGGAAAAAACCGGCGAACTAGAAAAGTTCGATCCCGGTGTCGGCTGGTTCACTTTCAGGGTGATCGTTCGCAACAGCCGAAGCCGGACACAGTTGGCCGACGATCAGGTTTAACTGGCTGGCCGTTTTCGATAACTCGTCACACCAGTGCTTGATCTGGTGAGCAGATTCATCCGTGCTCCGGGTGACACCAATGATGGTTTCCATGGATTGCTGAATGTTCTCAGCGGCTGTACTCTGGCTGCTTGCCGCATCGGCGATACCCCGGTTGGCATTCTTGAGGTTGCCGACCGCCCCGACAATTTCGACAAAGGTTACGGTTGCGTTTTCTACCATTTCTTCGCAGGTGGCAGCTTTTTCATTGCCGGATGAAATCGCGCTGGACGCCTGTTCCACGCCATTCATCACGGCCTGAATCGTTGCCAGAATATTCGAGGTGGACTCCTGGGTGCGTGCGGCCAGCGAGCGCACTTCATCGGCAACCACCGCGAAGCCACGGCCGGCTTCACCGGCGCGCGCCGCTTCGATAGCGGCATTCAATGCCAGCAGGTTGGTCTGCTCGGCGACACTGTTGATGACATCCAGCACTACGCTGATGTCTTTTGATTTCTCTCCGAGTTCTGTAATAACCGATGAGGCCTGGGCGACATCTGCCGTCAGCGCCATGGCGGCGCCAATCGCCTCGGTCATGACTTCCTTGCCTTCCTGCGCCAGCTTGTCGGATTCTGCAACGTGGCTGGCGGCTTCCCGGGCTTCATTGGCCACCTGTGAAATTGCCGATGCCATGCTGGTAACCGCTTCACCGATGTTACTGGTTTCATCGCCCTGCCTGCTCATGCGTTGCAGGGTATTTTGCGTGTGTGCCGCAATTTCCCCGGCGGCATCGGAGAATTGCCGTGCCGAATCGGCCAGTATGGTCAGGATCGTCTGTAGCTGGTCAGCCAGTCCATTGTAGGCGTCCGCCACGGGTTTCAGTTCATGGGCAACAGCGAAATCCAGGCGGGCATTCTGGTCGATATTGCCGGTATAGAATGCCTGGATCGTTTCAGAAACCTGCTGTGCGGGTTTGGCCAGCAGGCGCTTCACAGCGTAAGCCACAGCGCCCGTCGTAAGCAGGCCAAGTATGGGCAGAACCAGGAGTAAGCCCGGGTCATCAACGCTATCCCACAGACCGAAGGCTATGACGCCGAGCAGGCTGGTTTGAACCAGCAGGAGTGTCAGCAGTGTGCGAGTGAGCGAGAATTTTTGCATCCGTTGCCAGGCCCTTGATGGTGATATGCGTACTGCATACCCAGTCCGGCATGCAAACAGAAATCTATGGTTCGTACCTTCTATCGGGTTAATTTGCCGGGACTTTAATCAATTCGGTGACTGTCGCACATATTGCTTCCCCACCTGTGCGGAGCCATTGCCGTTTTCCGGAGCATTCGCGCAAGTTACGGTTTTCCGACATAATTCAGTCATGACCCTGTCGTACACAGACTGCACCGGACACGCGACGCAATCGCCGCATGACAGGCTGCTCGGGTGGCGTGCGCATTTACGGCGGCAACAGCACCGTGGCCTGGTGTGGATATCGGGGGAGCAGGCGGTGGTACGGGCTGTGCTGGATGAGTTGGGTATAGACGGGAACGGCACGACACGCTGGTACACGGAGAATCTGTCAGACTGGCTCGGGAGCGAGTGCGATACGCTGGTTTTCGATGCCTGGAACGGGTTTGATCCGGATGCATTCGGGGCGTTGAGCGGTACCTTGCGTGGCGGCGGGGTGCTATACCTGCTGACACCGCCCGTGGATAAATGGCCCTGTCGGCCGGATATCCACAGTCGTCGCAGCAACACGGCAGCCGGGCGGCGCGTTGAGCCTCCGGGGCGCTATTTGCAGCGCCTTGTCAGCTTGCTGGCTGATGCGCGGGATGTATTCTGGATCGAAGACGGGATTGTGCGTCGGACGCCGGAGTTTTCCGCCGCTTGCCCCCCACAGGGCCCTCTCTCCCGCCTGCGGCAGGATTCACCCTGCATCACCGAAGACCAGGAAGTGGCGGTGGCGGCGGTGATGCATGTGGCGACCGGCCACCGGCGTCGTCCGGTGGTATTGCGTTCCGACCGGGGGCGTGGAAAGTCTGCGGCTTTCGGGATTGCTGCGGCGCGGCTGATGATTGAACACGGCAAGCGTGTTCTGGTGACAGCTGCACGTCGCAGTGCAGTGGAAGCGCTCATGCGCCAGGCAACTGCACTGTTACCCCATGAGCAGAAGGGCGCCTTGCGCTTTGTTGCACCGGATGCACTGATACAACAGCCACAGGATACGGACTTGTTGCTGGTCGACGAGGCGGCCTCGATTCCAGCGCCCATGCTTGAAGTGCTGTTACAGCGGTACTCGCGTATTGCCTTTGCTACGACAGTGCACGGTTATGAAGGCACGGGGCGGGGGTTTGCATTGCGCTTTAACCATGTCCTGGATCGTCTTTCCAACAGCTGGAAAACGGTGGAACTGAAAACGCCTGTCCGCTGGTCGCCGGACGACCCACTGGAAGCCCTGGTGTTCCGCATGCTGATGCTGGATGCGGGTGCGGCAGCAGATGATGTACTGCAAAACGCCGATACAGCCACAGCCTGTATTGAACGTGTCGATCGCGACGAACTCCTGCACAATGAACCCCTGCTGCGGGAACTGTTCGGCCTGCTGGTGCTGGCACACTACAAGACACGGCCAGCGGATCTGCGCCAGTTACTGGATGCACCGAACCTGTCTGTTTATCTGTTACGCCTCAACGGTCACGTTGCTGCCACGGCACTGGTGGCAGAGGAAGGTGGTTTTGACGCTGATGAGGCCGAAGCGATCACCGCCGGTATCCGTCGGCCCCATGGTCACCTGCTACCGGAAACACTGGCCCTGCACCTGGGGCTGGTCGAGGCGCCGCAACAGCGTGCGGCCCGGGTAATGCGCATTGCAGTGCACCCCGCGGTACAGGGGCGTGGACTTGGTTCACAGCTTCTCGGTTATATCGGGAAAACTGCCCGGCAGGATGGTTTTGATTACGTGGGTGCGAGTTTTGCTGCCGATGCGCGCCTGTTACGCTTCTGGAAAGCTGCGGGCTGGCAGCCGGTGCGCGTCAGCGAGCGACGCAGTGCAAGCAGTGGCTATCATGCTGTTGTGGTAATGCGGGCCTTGAGCCGGCCGGGTGAGCAGTTATTTATCCATGCAGGGCAGCGTTTTATACGCCACTTCCCGCACCAGTTGTCCGACAGCCTGCGTGATCTGGAAACGCCACTGGTTCTGGCGCTGATGCATGATGTGCCGGGCGGAAAACAGGTGCTGACAGCGGATGACCTTGAAGATGTACGCCGGTTTGCGTACCAGCGGCGTTTTCCGGAAGCGGTGATCGGTGCGCTCTGGTCGTGGTTGTGCAATCGGCTGGTGTCGCCGCAATCACTCGCAGGGCTGGATGCTGCCGATGCCGCACTACTGGTCACACGCATTCTGCAAAAACACGACTGGACCAGCTGTGCACGGCGCGCCGGCCTGACGGGTCACGACCAGGCACTGTCCAGACTGCGGGAGCTGGTGCGGCAACTGATGGATTGATTCTGTTAGGATAGGCGGATGTTAACTCTCTCTCTATTCGTCACTCCGGGTTATTCAGACGGGCGTAGTATGGTATGAGCCGGTATATCGGCGAAAGCGGGTTTCGCCATGACTCACAGGACTGCACCGGGGTATTGCTGGTCAACCTCGGCACGCCGGATAAGCCGGATACCCGTTCGGTGCGCCGTTACCTCGCCGAATTTCTGTGGGACCCGCGCGTGGTCGAGATCTGGCGGCCATTGTGGTGGCTGATCCTGCACGGCGTCATTCTGCGTCTTCGTCCACGCAAGGTGGCTGCACTGTACCAGTCGATCTGGACACCCGAGGGTTCTCCGTTACTGGTTATTCCACAGAAACAGTGTGAGTTGATTGGCAAGCGGCTGGCCGATCTTGCACCGGGGCGTGTCGAGACCGTGCTGGCCATGCGTTACGGTGCTCCGTCAATTGAGGCGGGCCTCGATGAATTGCGAAAACGCGGCGCGCGGCGTTTGTTGATACTGCCGTTATATCCGCAGTATTCGGCCACCACCACGGCTTCCGTCTTCGATGAGGTTACCCGGGTACTTGCCAGCTGGCGCCGGGTGCCCGGCCTGCGCTTTATCCAGCACTACCATGACGACCCGGACTATATTGCTGCACTGGCCGCCAGCATACGCGAGCACTGGCAGGAGCACGGGCAGGCGGACCGGTTATTGATGTCGTTTCATGGCATTCCGCGCCGCTGCCTGCTGGCGGGTGACCCGTATTTTTGCGAAGTACACAAAACAGCGCGGCTGCTTGCCGAGGCGCTGGAACTGAAAGAGGATCAATGGCTGCTGGCGTTCCAGTCACGCTTTGGTCGTGAAGCGTGGCTGTCGCCTTACGTGGACGGCACACTGAAGGAATGGGGGCGGCAGGGTGTTGGCCGCGTCGATGTGGTGTGTCCGGGCTTCAGTGCCGATTGCCTGGAAACGCTGGAGGAGATTTCCGTGCAGAACCGGGAGACGTTTCTTGCCAGTGGCGGTCGCGAGTTCCATTACATCCCTGCGCTGAATGCGCGCGCGGACCACATTGAGGTTCTGTCGCAATTACTGGTACGCAATATGTCCGGCTGGGAGTTTGACCCTGATGACCCCGAGCTGCGGCAGGCGCGTGCGACGGCGCTCGGGGCGGAAGCCTGACGTAGCGTGGCCGATGCATACCGACCACGCGTAGCCGTGAGCAGTTGTCTGCTGGGTGAAGCGGTACGTTACGACGCTGATCACAAGCGCAACGCCTGCGTCATCGAGCTGCTGGCAGCCTGTTTCGACTGTTGCCCGGTGTGTCCCGAGGTGGGTATCGGCCTGGGGGTGCCGCGCCCCCCGATCCGGCTGGTGAAGCAGGGCGGCAGCATTTTTGCGTTGGGCGTGGAGGATGCCGGTGTTGATGTCACCTTGCGCTTGCAGCGCCATGCACAGGAACTACTGGACCAGTTGTCCGGGGTCAGTGGTTATATCTTCAAGAGCCGTTCGCCAAGTTGCGCTTTGAATGACACTGACCTGTTCGATGCCGGGGGGGAGGTGATCGGACACACCGGCGGAGTCTTTTCCGGCAGGGTTCGCGAGCTTCTGCCTGATCTTCCCCTGATCGACGAGCTACGTCTGGACGACCCGGCGGCGCGCGAGGCTTTCGTGCAACGTGTCTATGACTACCGGAAAAGCAGGCAGGACAGGGGATGAGCGTCAGTCTGCTTGCCCTGCAGCGCGCCCGCAAGCAGCTGGACGCTTTTTGCCTGCAACGCAGCCAGCCGGGCAGTGAGCTGAGCTGTCAGGTTGAGAACGGCGGCCTGGTCCTGCAATACAGGGGGCAGGCCGTTGTCAGGTTACAGCCGGACAGGAATCAGTGGCAGGTATTCTGGCGCCGTGACGACAGCCAATGGGTGCCCTGGCCGCACCTGCCGGTATGCGATGATATCCGGCAGGTGATGGATGCACTGGAACAGGCGCCCCTGCACGTTCACTGGAGTGGCTAGGCGTTCTCTGCCGGGGCAGGCTGCACAAAGTCCTGGCCTTCTGCATCAAGACACAACAGATCGCCTGTCGCCATATCGTAATACCAGCCGTGCAGCTGTAAACGCTCAGCTGCTAGGCGCTCCGCTATCCATGGGAAGGTGCCCAGATTAGCCAGGGAAATCTTGATGGCATCCAGTTCGCAAGCGTAGATCCGCTCCTCAAGTGTCACCAGATCGTTTCGTGCCAGGGTGCGCTTGCGGGCGTTGTCGGCGATGCTCATCCAGTCGGCAATAAACATATCCTCATGTCCCTTATCCTGTACTTCCAGCAGTGAGCGGATACCGCCGCAGCGCGCATGCCCGAGCACGATGATATGTTCAACCTCCAGGCTGCATACCGCGAACTCCAGGGCGGCACTGGTGCTGTGCCAGAGGCCTTCACCCTCGCAGGGCGGTACCAGGTTTGCCACGTTGCGTATGACAAACAGGCTGCCCGGCGTGCTGTCAGTAATCACGGCAGGGTCGACACGTGAGTCGCAACAGGCGATGACAGCGATTTTCGGTGACTGCCCTGCATGGGCCAGATCAAGCAGTCGTTCACGATTTTCCTCATAGTAGCCGCTGCGAAAGCGGTGGTATCCGGCAATAAGTTCTTTAATCGTAGTCAAGATCAGCGGTTCCTTCGTGTTTCAGTGTTGGCGGGTTTGAAACGCATAAAAAGTCGATTACTATCGCCATACTATTCGTATTTAACGATGTTGATGGCGGGTGACGATTAACGACAAGCACTTGCATGATTTCCAGGTTGGCGTGAGAACGGGTGGTTTCGCAGGCGCCAGCGAACACTCGAACTTTAACCCACAGATCATCAGCGGGCAATCAGCGTGCGGGAAATGAGAAACGGGACACCTCTGGTACCGGGTTACACAGACAGCACGGGAATGGCTGTTCAGGGATGCTCCTCAACAGCGTGAACTGAAAGGAAAGAGGAAAAAGCATGAACGAACAGGACAAGCCGGCAGGACAATCGACAGATAAGGGGGTTTTCAACGCCCCGTGGGAGAAATCCTTCGACAGGATACTGACGCCGTTCGAGGAATTCATCCATCGCCAGACGACTTCGGGTCTGCTGCTTATGGCGACAGCGATCCTGGCACTGGTGCTGGCGAACAGCGCCCTGTCCGGGATGTACCTGGATTTACTGCACACCCCGGTGGGGTTCAGTGTGGGTGCCTGGGGCCTGGAAAAGACCCTGCACCACTGGGTCAATGATGGTCTGATGGCATTGTTTTTCTTCCTGGTGGGGCTGGAACTGAAGCGGGAAATTCTGGTGGGTGAACTGGCAGTCCCACGTCAGGCCGCCTTGCCGATTGTTGCCGCGATTGGTGGCATGGTCGTTCCGGTACTGGTCTATTTTATGTTCAATCCCGGTGGTGATGCGGCGCGGGGCTGGGGCATTCCCATGGCTACCGATATCGCTTTCGCGATTGGTGCCCTGGTGTTGCTGGCGCACCGGGTGCCAAAATCCCTGATTACATTTCTGGTGGCGCTGGCGATTGTCGACGATCTGGGTGCGGTACTGGTGATTGCGCTCTTTTACACGGACCAGATTGTGTGGGAAGCACTGATCGCCGGAGCCCTGGTACTGGCAGTGCTGATCATGCTGAACCGGGCGGGCATCCGTCAGCCTCTGCCGTATTTTATCCTTGGCGGCCTGTTATGGTTTGCTCTGCTCAAGTCGGGTGTTCACGCCACCCTGGCAGGTGTTTTAACGGCCTTTACCATCCCGGCAACACCCAAATACGATCCTGCCCGGTTCAGTGTCCACGTCAAGGAGTTGATGGCGCGCTTCGATGCCAGCCACCAGCCAGGCAAGAGCATCATGACCAACGATGCCCTGCGTTCCGTGGTGCAAACACTGGAAAACGGCGTGCACAAGGTGGAGACCCCTCTGCAACGACTGGAGCATGGTTTGCACATGCCGGTGGCATTCCTGGTCATCCCTGTTTTTGCATTCTTCAATGCCGGTATCCCGATGGCGCTTGCAGGCCTGGGCGAAACACTGATGCACCCGGTTACACTGGGGGTGATGTTCGGCCTGGTGCTGGGGAAGTTTATCGGCATTGCAGGGGCCAGCTGGCTGGCGCTCAAACTGGGGGTAGGTCAGCTTCCTGCAGGAACCCGCTTCAGTCAGATTGCAGGCGTGGCGCTGCTGGCGGGTATCGGTTTTACCATGGCGATATTCATCGCTGAACTGGGCTTTGCGGAACAGGCGGAATATCTGTTGATGGCGAAAACCGGGATTTTGCTGGCTTCGTTAGTGGCAGGCGTGAGTGGTTTCATGTGGTTGAAATGGGTCAGTGAGCGGTAACGCGCCAGGGCGGGTTTAATGGAAACGCAAGCGTTCTTTCTCTACCTGCTGATTATTCTCCTGACAGCGAGAATTTTTGCGGAACTGATAACACGTCTGCAGGCACCGGCCGTTATCGGCGAGTTACTGGCGGGCGTCGTGCTGGGGCCAAGCCTGCTGGGCTGGATCGAACCGGTCGAGGCCATCAAGCTGATGGCGGAAATCGGCATTATCCTGCTGTTGTTCGAAGTTGGCCTGGAGACCGATGTAAAACGCCTGGTGCGTACCGGGCTGAAGTCCGTTGTAGTGGCCATCGTCGGTTTTGTGTTGCCGCTTGTTCTGGGGTTCGCGCTGGGTTACTGGGTATTTGACCTGTCGCTGCTGGTGTCCCTGTTTATCGGCGGCACACTGACAGCAACCAGCATCGGTATCACCGTGCGTGTGTTGTCTGACCTTAAGCGCCAGCAGTCGTCGGAAGGGCAGATTGTGCTGGGTGCGGCCGTTCTGGACGATGTGATGGGCGTGGTGTTGCTGGCACTGCTTTATGAATTCTCCACTGGCGGTGGTGTGAGCCTGATCAATGCCGGGAAAGTGCTGATCTTTGTCGGCGCCTTTTTTGTACTGGCGCCGATTGCCGCCAAAATGATGTCGCAGGTCATCAGGCACTTCGACGAGGTCAGCCAGATCCCCGGCCTGTTACCGACAACCATCGTATCGCTGGTGTTGTTCTTTGCCTGGCTGGCGCATGTTCTGGGTGCGCCGGAGTTGCTGGGCGGTTTTGCCGCAGGTCTGGCGTTGTCGAGGCGTTTCTTTCTGCCGCTGGGTATTGCGCTGAATACTGACGAGCGTTTTGCGCGCCGTATCGAAGACCAGATGAAACCTATCGTGCAGTTGTTTACGCCGATCTTTTTTGTGTTCGTGGGGCTGTCTCTCAACCTGCGTGAAATCGACTGGGGTTCACCATTCATCTGGGGTTTTTCACTATCGCTGTTACTGGCTGCAATCGCCGGCAAGATCGTGGGTGCACTGTTTATCCGTGAACCCTGGGCAGCACGCTGGGTGATCGGTCTGGCCATGATACCGCGCGGTGAAGTCGGTCTCATTTTTGTCGAGTTGGGCAGAGTGAGTGGTATATTCAATAATGAAATCTATGCGGGTATGGTGATTGTGATTGCGCTGACTACGTTACTGCCGCCTTTTATCCTGAAATGGTTTTACGGGCGTTACGGTGACCACCTGCAAGCGGCTGCCCGCGCACAGGCTTGACAGATGTGCTGAACGGTATAACGTTCAGGTTCAGGATGGAGATTGTCGGGAAGGGATAGTTCATGGACGAGATGGAGCTAAGGGCACGACGCCTTGAAAAAGAAAAACGCGCCTTGCTGGAGATGGGCGAGGTACTGGTTTCCGAACTGGATCCCGGGCGTCTGCTCAAGCTGGTCGCCGAAAAAACCCGCGAGCTGGTCGGGGCGCGAACCGTACTGATCCCGCTGCTCGATGAAAATCTGGAAACCTATACCTACCAGGCCGGGTGCGGGGAAAACGCGGATGAAGTGCTGGGCCAGTCATTGCCCGTCGACATGGGGGTCTGTGGCTGGGTATGGAAGCACAAGCGCCCGTGGTGGCGCGGTGTGCTGAATGAACTCGATCCCGCCGAGCGCACGCTCCGGGAGGCCCAGGCCGGCAACATGATTCTTGTGCCGCTGGTCGGGAAACGGAATTTTCTCGGGGGTATCGCCTGCATTGACAAGAACAACGGCAATGATTTCGACGAACAGGATCTCGATCTGGTAAAACTGTTTGCGCAACAGGTTGCAATAAGCATAGAGAACGCCAACCTGTTCGACAGCCTGGAACACAAGGTTATTGAACGCACGAAGACACTCCAGCAGGTGGTCACGGAGGTCGAATCGGCGAACAAAATAAAGTCGGATTTTCTCGCCAACATGAGCCATGAAATCCGCACGCCACTGACGGCGATTATCGGTTTTGCGGAATGCATCCTTGAATCCGGGCAGACCATGGAGGAGAGGCTCAAGGCCATTCGTACCATCATCTCCAGCAGCAAACACCTTCTCAGCCTGATCAACGATATCCTGGATATTTCCAAGGTGGAGGCTGACGGTCTTACGGTTGAGTCACTGCCCCTGTCACCGGTCACCCTGCTTGAGGAGGTCAGCGCCATTATTTCCCCCCAGGCTGAGGAAAAGGCACTGCAACTGACGGTGGATTATGCATGGCCCCTGCCGGCGCAAATCCGTACTGACCCGGTACGGTTGAAACAGATCCTGATCAACCTGTGCGGCAACGCGCTGAAGTTTACGCATGAGGGCGGGGTTACCATCCGCCTTCGCTGCGGCGCCGACAGACAGTCGCTTGTGTACGAGGTAATCGATACCGGTATTGGCATGAGCGAACAACAGCAGGAGGCAATTTTCGGGCGGTTCGCACAGGCGGATGTGTCGACCACCCGGGAGTACGGTGGAACCGGGCTGGGCCTGTATCTGTCGCGCCAGCTGGCACAGAAACTGGGCGGTGAGTTGACAGTTGAAAGTACGCCCGGGCAGGGGAGCCGCTTTACGCTGACGCTTGAACAGGAATTTCCGGAAGGGCTGGAATGGTTGCATGCGCAGCTTCCTGTCACAGCGGAGTCACAGGATATCCCCCGGGTTAATGTTCGCCTGCAAGGCCAGGTGCTGCTGGCGGAAGACAATGAAATCAATCAGGAGCTGATTTCGCACATGATTACCTGCACGGGCGCGGAGGTCACGCTTGTCAGTACTGGTGAGGAGGCCGTTCATACCGCACTGCAGCATGATTTCAACCTGGTGTTAATGGATATCCAGATGCCGGTCATGGACGGCATGGAAGCGACAAGCCGGTTGCGTTCGCAGGGCTACAGGGGTTGCATTGTGGCGCTGACCGCCAATGTCATGGCTGCGGATATTGCCCGGTATAACCAGGGGGGATTTGATGGTTATCTTGCCAAGCCGCTGGACAGGGATCTGTTCCTGAAAACGCTGCAGGATCATCTTGTGGCCGTAGAAGAGGCACCGGTTGACTGTGAGCCGGTTTATTCGCAGAGTGATCCTGAGGATCCCGTGCTGGCGAAGATGGTCGAACGTTTCCTGGAGGGGTTGCCCGGGCGCATCAGCCAGGCGCGCCAGTATACTGATAGTTGCGACTGGGTGTCGCTCAGGAAAGAAATACACAATCTGAAGGGCATGGGGGGAAGCTTTGGTTACCCGCAGCTTTCGGAGATTGCCGGGGGGATGCAGTTCGAGCTTGCCAGGGAGGCCTGGCAGGAAGCCGAGTATTCCATGCAGCGTCTGGAGAAGCTTGCTGAATGTATACTGCGTAGCAGAAACAGAAGTCAGTAGCGCAGGGCGTTTACGCCACAGGGTCAGGTCAGGAAAGGTCAGCTGTCCACCTCGGGTATTGTCAGTGATGCAATCAATGTTTTGAGGTTTTCCTCGGTCAGCTCCCCGCTGTTCAGGGTTTGCTCGAACAGGTTTATCATGGCCTCAACCTGTTCGTTGAATTTCAGGCCCCTGGAAAACAGTTGATTGGTCGCGTTCAGGCAGGTTTCGCCCACCGCCAGCACCCGCATTTCGGTGTCTTCGCTGAGTTCATTGGTTGCACCGATCTCGTCAATCGTCAGGCCAAGGTCTTCGAGCATTTGTTCGACGATCGTTGCGCTGCCAACCCTGATGCTCTGGTTTTGTTGCTGAATATGCCGGAATGCCAGCAGAATGAAGTTGAGCACCTTGCGTAATTGCGCTGTCCGCTGCTTTACACGCTGCGCATTGATCAATGCAACCACGCGCCCTTCCACACCTTCGATCAGGCGTGCGATATAGTCCTTGTAATTACCGTAGCGGACCTCGTCGTCCACAGGCATGTTTTTGACAAGCAATGAACAGTGGTGGTCAGTGAAAATCGAGCGGTTGCCGAAATCGTTGATGCGGCCCTGGTGTAGTGTTGCCGATAGCACGCGTTGTTCAATCGGACTGACCTGACCGCTATCCGAGTAGTTGACGGTCTCGCTGTCAGTGCGAATTTGCAGTGCACAGTGCAGCCCCCAGTTGGTGGTCGTTTCAAACAGTTTGTCTGCCAGGGCGGCAAAGCTGTCACATTTCAGTGATTCAAGAAAGAACAGGTTGATGGCGCCATAGGCGCTGGTGTCGGTCAGCGCCTGGAATACCATCTTGTTTGCGTCACCCAGTTGCTGCGCCAGGGCTTTCCGGTGTTCGTCAATTTCAATATTCTGCTGGACCTTGATCTGCAATTCGTCCGGCTTGAAAGGTTTAACGAAGTAGTCTGAAGCGCCGACCTTGTAGCCCTTGAGTATTTCTTCCTCCTGGTCACTGGAGGAGACAAAGATGATGGGGCAATCCTGTGTGCGCTCGTCTTCCCTGAGTCGCTGACAGGTCTCATAGCCGTCTATGCCGGGCATCTGGATATCCAGCAGCACCAGCGAGGGCGGGTTTTCACTGGCAATCTCAATGGCCTGTTCACCGCTACTGACAGCTGTGACGTCATAGTGAGGGGATAATAAATGTGCCAGGTAGTCCCGGTTCAGTGCTTCGTCATCGACGACCAGAATCCGTTTTCCATTCATGCGCTGCCACTCAAACTGCTGAAGTATCCAGGGCGAGCCTACCCCGGTGTCCGGGCGTCCACACCTGTAGGATATGGCGCTTGACAGGGGTAATGTGATGTGCTTGTAAAAATGGATCTGCCCGCTCCGGGAAAGGGGCCGGCTCAGGTGTCTGTCTGGCGTGTGACGTCGACGTAGAGTTTCAGGCGCTGCCCGGGCTGCAGGTAACCCTTCTTCGGTAACCCGTTCCAGCGGCGCAGGTCGGTCACGCGGACCTTGAAGCGGCTCGAGATGCGCGACAGGGAATCACCCTTGCGCACCGTGTAATGTATGGTGCGGCGTTGCGAACCGGGGTGTGCACTGTAGCGCGAAGGCTGATGGGTCCACAGCACCAGCTTTTGTCCTACGCGCAACGGGTCGCCGGGCGCCATGCCGTTCCAGGCAGCCAGCTTACGCATGCTGACCTTGTATTGCCGGGACAGATCCCAGAAGGTGTCACCCGTTGCCACGATATGCTGGCTGCGCTGTCCCTTGCGCGAGGCATTTTGCTTGCGGTTAAGGCGCTGGCTGGCGCTGAGGCGGTAGTTTTCCTGCCCGGTGCTGGATACCGGCACCAGCAGGTGCCTGCCGGCA
Source organism: Thiogranum sp. (assembly GCF_058323355.1). Taxonomy (NCBI): domain Bacteria; kingdom Pseudomonadati; phylum Pseudomonadota; class Gammaproteobacteria; order Chromatiales; family Ectothiorhodospiraceae; genus Thiogranum; species Thiogranum sp. The sequence goes on along the minus strand of NZ_JBTTIO010000063.1, from coordinate 8,927 downwards.
CGAATCGAGTGACCGCGTATCTGGTTGGCGGCTTTCAGTGCATCGACCGTGGTGTGATAACGCCGGGCGATATGGCCGAGCGTTTGACCACTGGCAACCTTGTGGCGGATCCACTGGATACGTTTCTTCGGAGGCAGTTCCGCAATAGCCTGGCGAAATTGCTCGACGTTCCGGTTCGGGATCAACAGCCGGTGCGGCCCTTTCGGTGGTGTAGCCCAGCGATTGAAGCCGGGGTTGAAGCGGTACAGGTTGTCCAGATCAATGCCGGCCAGTCCGGCGGCAATGGCCAGATCGATCTGGCCACCGGTATCGATGATTTCAAAGGCAGGCTGTACGGCAACCGGTTCCAGCGATACCTTGTATTTCTCCGGTGAATTGACCAGCTGTTTCAGTGCGATCAGCTTGGGGACATACGCACGTGTCTCCCTTGGCAGGTCCAGGTCCCAGAAACGGGTTGCCTTGCCTTTTTTGCGATTCCTGCGTACAGCCTTGCCAACGGTGCCTTCACCGGAGTTGTAGGCTGCCAGTGCCAGCATCCAGTCGCCATCAAAGCGTTTGTGCAGGTATTCCAGGTAGTCGAGTGCGGCGCGGGTAGACTCCACCAGGTCACGGCGGCCGTCGTACCACCAGTCCTGTTTCAGGCCAAAGCGTTTGCCGGTACCGGGTATGAACTGCCACAGGCCGGCGGCACGGCCGTGTGAATAGGCGAAAGGATCATAGGCGCTTTCTACAATCGGCAGCAGGGCGATCTCGGCCGGCAGGCCGCGTTCAGTGACCTGTTGCAGGATGTAGGCGGCATAACGTCCGGCGCGCTGGCTGACGCGGCGCATATATTCCGGGTGTCTGGCGTACCAGTTGCGCTGGACGCGTACACGCTCGTTGTTTGTGGCTGGCAGGCCGAAATTTCGCCGCATTGATTCCCAGAGATCGGTTGCTGCCAGCGTGGCCGGGGTATCGGAAAGTATGCCGGTCAGGGGTTGTGCGGAAGCCAGTAGTGTAACGCCGGGTTTCGGCGTCTGGCTGGCCATTTCAGTCGGGGCAGACTCAGGCGCAGCCAGTCGTGCCCCAGGCGGCTGCGCGGCGCAGGCGCAAAGTAGCAGGGAGGTGGCAGGGAGCAGCAGTCGAATTCGCTTGAGCATATTCTCCCTATCGGCGGGAAGCCGTCGTCATTGAGCGACAAGTAGGTGATCGATAAAGAATTTCGGCAAAAACCGTGTGATATGCTGACAGTCTGCCCCGGGCGCGTCAAGCACTGTAGCGTATCCCCCGGGATGCGTTATGATCATGCCGGTGATGGTGGATAACAGCGTTTTACATTCCGGTAAGGATCGGCTTGAAGCCCTGCGAGCGTGGTGCAGGCAACCGCTTGGGCGTCATCTGGCGGAGGCCGAGCAGGCTGCGCTGTGCGAGGTGCTGTGCGATGTGTTCGGTTATCACCTGGTGGTGATGGATCCGTCCTGTGAAATCGACTCACTGGAAGAAAGCCGTATCATCCACCGGATTGTACAAACCTGCAGTCGTGAAGGACTCAGCCGGCGCCCGAACCTGCTGTCCAGCAGTGAGCAGTTACCCTATCGGTCGGACAGTGTGGATGCTTTTGTGCTGCCGCACGTACTGGAGCTTGCGCAGGACCCGCACCAGGTGCTGCGCGAGATTGACCGTTGCCTGATTGCCGAGGGACACCTGATTGTGCTGGGCTTCAACCCCTATGGCTGGTGGGGGTTACGGCGTTTGCTGGAGGGAAAACAGCGTAGCGGCCCGTGGGCCTTGCGGTTTATCGGCATGTCACGGCTGAAAGACTGGTTGTCCCTGCTGGGTTTCGATACGGTGCGCACGCGTTACCTGTTCCCGCACCCACCCTGGAGTTACGGCATGGGTCGGGATCGCTGGGGTATTCTCGATCGTATGCACCGGCCCCACTGGCCGCTGCTGGCAGCGTCTTACCTGCTGGTGGCGCAGAAACGCGTGGCGACCCTGACACCGGTCAAACCACGCTGGCGACCACGCCGTGCCATCCTCGCGGGTGGCGTCATTGAATCAAGAGACGGAGGTCTGCCGGGACATGGCTGACAAGGGGAATAAGGGGCACGTGGAAATTTTTACCGATGGTGCCTGCAAGGGTAACCCGGGGCCGGGTGGCTGGGGCGCGCTGTTACGCTACAACGGTCATGAAAAGGAACTGTACGGCGGCGAGCCGGAAACGACCAACAACCGCATGGAGTTGATGGCGGCGATCCGGGCGCTGGAAAGTCTCAGACGGCCCTGTACGGTGCAGCTGACGACCGACTCGGTCTATGTCAGGAGTGGTATTACCGAGTGGCTGCCCAACTGGAAAAAACGTGGCTGGAAAACGGCTGCACGCAAGCCGGTGAAGAATGCTGATCTGTGGAAGCGCCTGGACGCGGCCACACAGCAACACGATATCTCCTGGCACTGGGTGAAAGGCCATAGCGGTCACCCGGAAAATGAGCGGGCCGATGAACTGGCCAATCGAGGCATCGAACAACTCGATGAACTTGCGAGAGGGCGGCCTGGGCCGCTGGAGGCATAAACTGTGCGACAGATTGTACTGGATACAGAAACCACCGGCCTTGAACCCGGGGACGGTCACCGGATTATCGAAATCGGTTGTGTCGAACTGGTCGGCCGCAAGTTGAGCGGAAATACCTATCACCAGTATATCCAGCCCGGACGCGAGATTGATGCGGGTGCGATCGAGGTGCACGGCATCACCAACGAGTTTCTCGCTGACAAACCCCTGTTCGAGGATGTTGTCGATGACTTTGTTGATTTCATTCGTGGCGCGGAACTGGTCATACACAATGCACCCTTTGATGTGGGCTTCCTTAACCACGAGCTGAACCTGTGCGGGAAAGACGTGCGGGTAGAAGACCTGTGCGGTGTGCTGGATACGTTAAAAATGGCACGTCGTATGCACCCGGGGCAGAAGAACAATCTGGATGCCCTGTGCAGGCGCTACACGATAGACAACTCCAGCCGCGAGCTTCACGGCGCATTACTCGATGCGGAAATTCTGGCCGACGTCTACCTGGCAATGACCGGTGGCCAGGTTGCCCTGTCACTGGGTGAAGGCGAAGAGTCGGGGAGTGGTGCGCACACGGCGCAACCGGTTCGCCGTGTCAGCACGGATCGTCCCGCACTGCGAGTCATTCAACCGGATGCAGACGAGCTTTCCGCACACGAGGCCTGTATCGAGAGTCTGGCCGAAGCGGCCGGTGGGCAGGCCGTCTGGCAGAAAAGCGAGCAGCCCTGAATGTGAGCGACCTGGTGTCTGCATTCAACCGCAGGTGAGTGATGTCTGTCAGTCGTAGACCAGCGTGCTGATGATTTCCTGGTGTTCCGGGGAAACATCGATAATGTGGAACCCTGTCCAGCACATGCCGGATTCATCTGCATCATCACACCACAGGCTTTCAACACCGATCATTATTTCAATCACGTTTTCGTTACAGTGCAGCGGAATGCGGAATTGCAACAGTGTGCCGGGCTTGACGGGGGCGGGGCTCATCATCATGAGTCCCTCGGCCGAGAGATTGACCAGTTGACCTACCACTGTACTCTGGTGCGCATCGAAGATCTGCGGGTGATCCGGGATGGAAACCCGTGTAAGTTTTCGTTGCTCGTCATTTTTCATACGGGTTTTAGTCGCCATCAGCTTTTCTCCTGGCTCAGGCCTGTGCAGTTTGTCGGGTGCCGTGATCAAGCATACGGTGGATGGCGCTGAGCGCCCTGTCGACGAAAGGCTTTTTCTGATGATGGATGATGCGTACCTTGCCGGCGATCATGCTGTCTGCCAGGTCAGTCATGGCAATGATGGCGGCTTTTACACCCATCTGGTCGACGAACATGAATTTCTCTGTGACGGTGCTTCGCCAGGATAATTTTGCACGTTGTGCGACTTTCCCTTTTCCTGTGAATTCAAACCATGTGCCGAAGGGGACGGATTTAAGCTCCCTGATCATGGTTTCCTGTTCCGGTGTGAGCGTATTGCCTGCGGCCTGCTGTGTATCCGCTGCCGGCGCGGGTTCAACAGTCTCTACGGGCACTTCGGCGGCCTGTTCGCAGGCTTCGGCCAGTTTATTCTGGCTGGCAAACAGATCCAGCAGACGTTTTTCCTTGTCAGGCTGTTGTAATGTCGTGGAAGCTTCGCGCAGTGCCTTCTGGTGATCGTTCAATAACTGTGCGCGTTGCGCACGTTCGGCGCCATTATCGACAGGTGAAGCATAGCGGATAACCGTTTCCGCCAGCTCGATGGCATTGTGCCAGTCGTCACTGTTGTCGGCATCGGGCTGGCGTAACAGAATAAACGTCAGCTTGTCTGACCAGATACGCTGAAGGAACTCCTTTGCGGCAATGGCAACCGTATGTTCACCCATCAGGGTACGAATTTCCTGCTGCGCGCGCTGCCGTGCTGTCAGCAGTTTTTCCTGTCCGCTCGCGGCTTCGTTGGTGCGTTTTTCCACCAGGCTGGAGCGTTGCTCAAGATCGGCAACCGTTTTCCCGAAATCGGCAACCAGTTCCTCGAATACCTCGATATCTTCATCGAAATCACTCAACACCCGGTCGACGATATCTTTCATCCTGGGGAAAATACCGCGTTCCACATTGTCCTCGTCGACCCAGTTGATGCCGGCCGACGTCATGGTGTTGAGGAGCTTGCGGGCAGGATGTTGTGAACGTGTGAAGAATGACTTGTCGATTACCGCAGCCTTGAGTAATGGTGTGTGAAGACGGCTCAGAAGTGCCTTTACAATATTGGGAAGGCTCTCTTCTTTCAGCATGTATTCAAACAGCATACCGACCAGCTCGATAACATTGTTGTCAGCAACCGGAATCTTTCGGCGATCCATGTCAGTGAATACCTTGCTGCGTTCTTCGGCAAGGGTTGTCTGTAACCGGTCAATCAGTGTCTGGTCAATTTCAATGTTCTCGATAAACTCATCGCTGGAAAGGGACGCTGACGCCGATGACATTTGCGCCTGTACCTGCTTGATACGTGGCAACAGCACCGAGTACCCGCCCTGGCTTCGGGTAGTGTCTGCATCCCCGCTTCCGCTCGCTGCACCTGCGTCAGTGCCACCGGTAAAGCTGCCACCTCCACCACCACCCATGGTGCCGGGGTTGCCCTGGCCAGCCGCTGCGTGTGAATGAATGGGTGTGACATTTCCGGCTGTACCCGTACTACCACTGAAACCCCCGCCGCTTCGCCGTACGGCCATCAGTTCACAGATACGCCCGAACAATTCATCGCCAAGCTCCGACGGACTTTGTTCTGCCTCGGGTGCTTCGGCTGTCGTGTGATGTCCCCCGGTTTCTTCTGCTTCACTGCCGGGGTCGATTTCTTTCTGGATGATTTCAACGCTGCCCGGTTGCTTGCGTACTTCGTAGCGCAGGTTGGGCAGTATGTCTGCTTCGATCAGGCGCTTGTTGTATTCCTCAAACAGACTGTCGACCTTGCTGAGTACGTATTTTTCAAACAGTGCGACAAATACGATCCTCACCTTGTTTTCGAGCGCCAGTTCACCAATGGCTTGCTGGAATGCGGCACCAAGCCAGGCCGGGCCACCGGGTATCTGGGTTTCTTCAACCGCAACGCCACCATTAACAATCGAGAGCCGCTGCTTGAGTGCGAAGATTCGATCCATGATGCGGCTGCTGAGTTTCTGGCTGGCATTCTGGATGGCAATCGAGAGTTCCATGTCCTCGGTATCCACCAGCGAGAGTGATTCCCTTTCGGTATCAGAAAGCGTTTCCGTATTCGGCGAGCAGGGGAAGTCGCTAAAGCTGCGTTTGAGTTCCTGAAAGAACCCCTGCTCGATGGCCTTGCGACGTTTACGTACTTCACTCATGGCTTCGAAAAACACGGACTGGGCCATGTTGTTCTGGGCCTTTTCTGCGAAGTCGAGCAGAGCAACATCCGCATTTTCGAACATGCGGTCGATGAGTGGCCGGAGGTGACTGACTTCCATATCCAGACACGTATCCAGTAATTTAACGAATTGCGGTGCGCTAGCCATCCAGGGACTCCATTTCGCTGTTTGGGGTAACAATCAGGGTTACCTGAAGGGGCATCGGCATAACTTCACTGATGCTTGAGGCAAGTTGCTGAAAATACTGGTTGAATAGCAGCCCCCCGGGTAACGGGGTAGAGTTGCTTTAAGGCCGGTTGTTGGTAGTATTCCCTAATCGGCTTAATAACTTAGGGGGCGGGTAATGGGTAAAACGCTGGGCGGGATACTGATACTGGTGGCCGGGTTGTACGCTGTCCCGGGTGTAACGGGCTGGAATCCAAAGCTGGAAGAAAAAGCCAGGACAGCCATGGTCGAGTTCAAAAAGGCCGACCCTGGTATACAAACCTTTTTCGACCAGGCCTGGGGCTATGCGGTGTTCCCGACGGTTGGCAAGGGTGGTATTGGCATCGGCGGCGCCTACGGCAAGGGTGTTGTGTTTGAAAAAGGGGAAAACATTGGAACCAGCAGCATTGCCCAGCTGACCATTGGCTTCCAGTGGGGTGGCCAGGCTTACCGGGAAATCATTTTTTTCCAGAACAAGGCGGCACTCGATGATTTCAAGAGCGGTAAGTACGAACTGGGGGCGCAGGTGTCGGCGGTTGCCATCACACTGGGCGCCTCGGCGGATGCGGATTATAAAAATGGTGTTGCCGTGTTTACCATGGCCAAAGGCGGCCTGATGTACGAAGCCAGCGTGGGCGGCCAGAAATTTACCTTTAAGCCCAGATAGCATGAACTCCCAGCCAGCGGCTCTGCGTTTTGTCCTCGGGCTTGCGGCCTTTGTGGTGGTGATTGCCGGCATGAAGACGGCGCAAACCATTATTGTGCCGTTCCTGCTGGCGGCCTTTATTTCCATTATCAGCGCGCCTTACCTGAACTGGCTGAACCGCAAGGGTGTTCCCATGCCGCTGGCGTTGCTGGTGATTATCCTGGTTATCGTTGCAGCGGGCGTGGGGCTGGCTGCCCTGCTGGGGACTTCAATGGATGCTTTCAGCCAGGCGTTGCCGTCCTACCAGGACAGGTTGCAGGGCAAGGTAGTGGAACTGGCACAGTGGCTTGCCGCGCGGGGCATCGATGTTTCAGACCAGACCTTCCTGAGTTTCCTCAACCCGGGTTCGGCCATGGCACTGGCGTCCGGGCTGTTGAAGGGGCTGGGTAATGTGCTGACCAATGCCTTCCTGATCCTGCTGACTGTGATCTTTATTCTGATGGAAACATCGAGCTTCCCGGTCAAGTTACGCGCCGCATTGAGTGCCCCGGATCATGCGCTGACGGAAACCTACACCGTGCTGGATAATATAAAACGCTACATGAGCATCAAGTTGCTGACCTCGGCGTTGACCGGCCTGCTGGTCGCTGTGGGTTTATCGCTGATGGGGGTTGATTTTGCTGTGTTGTGGGGGTTCTTTGCGTTCCTGCTGAATTTCATTCCCAACATCGGTTCCATCATTGCAGCCATTCCGGCCGTATTGCTGGCCCTGTTGCAATTCGGTGTGGGTGGGGCAATCGGCGTTACAGCACTGTTCCTGGTGGTGAATGTGGTGATTGGCAGCATTCTCGAACCGCGCTGGATGGGTAACCAGCTGGGCCTGTCGCCATTGATAGTATTCGTGTCTCTGGTGTTCTGGGGCTGGGTATTTGGCCCGGTGGGGATGTTCCTGTCCGTGCCGCTGACAATTTCAGTGCAGATTGCGCTGGCGTCACGCGACGATACACGCTGGATTGCCGTGTTGCTGGGGCCGGGGATTGATGAGGAGCCGGAGGTTGCTGAATAGAGCGGGAGCCGTGCACCCCGGAGCGCACGCTGGAACACTGGATAAAGGCGTCATATCAAACATCAGATGATCTGCAATATGATGCTAAAGTGATTGCGTGAGGATGGGTTGATGAGATCCACCCTGAACAGTCCGGCCAAGGCGATGGACGCGGGATAAACGGCTGTGTGCAGTGGCGGTCGACCCTGGGTTGGTTTTTGAATGTGACTGACCACTTACACAATCTTAACTCAACCGTCCGTGGAAACGGGTAAACCCCAGGTTTCAGCGTTGACGGGAGGTGAAGCATGAAAAGAGATGAAGCACTCGCTCTACTGAACGCGCATAAGGCGGATTTGGAAAAACAGTTTGGCGTCACGACGCTGGCTTTGTTCGGTTCAACCGCAAGAAATACAGCCGGATCGGATAGCGACCTCGATATTCTTGTCGGTTTTGACGGCCCGGCGACCTCGCGGCGTTACTTTGGGTTGCAGTTTTATCTCGAAGATCTGTTCGGTTGCCCCATTGATCTGGTAACGCAAAAAGCCCTGCGGCCCGAGCTGCGACCCTATATCGAAAAGGAGGCGGTGTATGTCTGACGGAAACGAGAGCAAGCGGGAATGGAAGCTCTATCTGGACGACATGATTGGTTTTGCACAAAAGGTCCAGTCATACACCGAGGGAATGACACAAGCGGAGTTAATCGCTAGCGGGCTGAATTACGACGCCACGCTGCGTAATCTGGAGTTGATTGGAGAGGCGGCCACCCATATCCCCGATGCTGTGCGGGAAGCGCACCCGGATGTGCCGTGGCGGTTGATCATTGCGACGCGTAACCGTCTGATTCATGCCTATCTGGGTATCGATGAGGATACAATCTGGAGCATTATCCAGGAGGATATTCCCTCGTTGTTATCAGCACTGGAAAACATCCGGGACGAAGCGTGATGGTGGCCTCCGAGCCAGCAGTGGATTATTTCGCGATGGTGGACTTAATATGGACTTACAGCCTTTTAATGGTTTTCGGCTGACCCGAAAAAACGTGCTAAGTATTTGAAATATATGGTGGGCGATACTGGATTCGAACCAGTGACCTCCGCCGTGTGAAGGCGGCACTCTAACCAACTGAGCTAATCGCCCG